>JAHWYA010000233.1 GCA_020028115.1 Anaeromyxobacter sp. | reverse complement strand
CGGGCCCGCCGCCGCGCAAGGTCAGCAAGGTCACCCTGGCGTACGAGGGCACCGACGGCTTCGAACGGATCGCCCTGGTGGAGGAGTGGATCCGTCCGCGGGGGGCGACCACTCCGGAGGCGTTCGCCGAGGTGATGCGACGCAGCCTCGAGCCCGATCCCTCCTGGATCGTCACGCCCGCTCCGGCGCAGGCCGTCGTTCTCGACGGGCGGTTCGCCCCTTTGTCTGTCCGCACCACCGTGCGCGTCGACCCTGCCCCCGGGGAGGGCGACGGGGAGCCCCCCCGCGTCGTGCACCTGCTCGAGTTCGTGCCGCCGTCCCGACCCGACCGCCTCGTCCGCGCGGCGTGGATCGAGCGCGCCGCCCGAGACGCCACGCCGGCCGGCGCGGAGGAGCGGGCGGAGCGGTTCCTCGGCTCCCTCCGGGAGCGGCCGTCCGGAGTCCCGCGGTCGCTGCCCGACGTCGAGGAGCGGATGACGCCGTCGGTGGCGCTCGGCGCCGAGATCGCGAGCGTCCGGGGCGAGACGGTCCCCGGCGCCGCGCTCCGGTTCGGCCTCGGCGACCGCGAGACGTTCCCGCGAGCCGGGGGCATGCGAGTCGGCGACCTCTGCCTCCGGCTGTTCGTCGGCGGCCACGACGATGCGGCGGCGTTCAGCACGACGCTCGGTCTCGATTGGCGGTGGGGCCGAGGGCCGCTCCGCCTCGCGGTCGGCGCCGAGCTGGGCTACGGACACATGGCGGACGGCTCCCGGACCTTCAACGACTTCATCGTCGGCCCGCGCGTCTCGGTCGGCGTCGACTTCGCCCGCTGGACGAAGGACCGGATCTTCAGGGAACTCTTCGTCGAGGTGGAAGGCGGCGCGGCGGTCCCGCGCCTGTACCAGGCGACGGTGCTCCTCGGGGTGCGGTTCGGCGACGAGTCGCACTAGGCTGGTTCCCGCGGTATCGGCGGAATAGCATCGCGCGATGCACACCCATCTCGCAGGAAGGATCGCGCTCGTCACCGGCGCGACCGCCGGGTTCGGCGAGGCCTGCGCCGAGACGCTCTGCCGCGCCGGCGCCCAGGTGATCGCCGCGGGCCGGCGCAAGGACCGGCTCGACGCCCTCGCCGCGCGGCTCGGCAAGGACCGCATCCACCCGCTCGTGCTCGACGTCCGCGACCGCGGGGGGGTCGAGAAGGCCGTCGCCGCGCTCCCGCCGGCGCTCGCCGCCGTCGACGTCCTCGTCAACAACGCGGGGCTCGCGCTCGGGCTCGAGCCGGCGCAGCGCGCGTCGCTCGACGACTGGGACACGATGATCGCGACGAACTGCCGGGGCCTCGTCACCGTGACGCGCGCGGTGCTCCCCGGGATGGTGGCGCGGAACCGCGGCCACGTCGTGAACATCGGCTCGGTGGCCGGCAGCTACCCGTACCCCGGCGGGAACGTCTACGGCGCGACGAAGGCGTTCGTGCGCCAGTTCACGCTGAACCTCCGCTCGGACCTCCTCGGCACCGGCGTCCGCGCGACCGCGATCGAGCCGGGCATGGCCGAGACGGAGTTCTCGCTCGTCCGCTTCGCCGGCGACGCGGCGAAGGCGGCGAAGGTCTACGAGGGCGTGAAGCCGCTCTCGGCCGCGGACGTCGCGGAGGCGGTGCTCTGGGCGGTCTCGCTCCCGGCGCACGTGAACGTGAACGCCATCGAGCTCATGCCCGTCCAGCAGGCGTTCTCGCCGTTCGCCATTCACCGCAAGACGTAGCGAGGCCCGCGCGGCGCGCCCCGCGGGCCGGCGCCCGGCCGCCTGGAGTCCTGACGGGTTCGCGAGGACTGCGTCCCGGCAGGGTTGACGGACTCCTGCATGCCCTCGCCTGGTCATCTCGTTACCTCGTTGGGGGGTAACTTCTCTGCCGCATCGGCGCCGTGTATCCGTGTTGCTCGATGGCAACGCGCATCGCGGCGCTCACGCAGACGCGGAAGAACATCGAGGGCGCCTGGCGCTCGTTCGTCGTCGACGGACGGCTGCCCGAATCCGTCAAACCCGAGATCCGCCGGTCATGGCAGCGAGCCCGGGCTGACTTGCGGATCGACCCCGCTCTCCGGACTTGCCCGCGCGCAGTCGCCACGGACGATCTCCTGGCGCGGGCGGAGGTCGAACAAGCATTCCGTATCGCTTCACCGTTGGTGTCGCGGTTCGCCGAGCGGCTCGCGTCCGACGGCCACGTCGTCGCGTATTTCGACGGCGATGGCGTGATGCTCGCCCTCGATGGAAACAACCGGACGCGCAGCCGGCTCGCTGACGTCAACTTCGCCCCGGGCGCCTGCTGGGCAGAGAGCGCCGTGGGAACCAACGGGCCCGGAACGGCGCTCGTCGAAGCACGTCCGGTCGAGGTGTTCGCCTCGGAGCACTTCGTCGAAGCCTGGCAGCCCTGGAACTGCGCCAGCGTGCCGGTGCGCTTCGGCGGTCGCGTCATCGGCGTGGTCGACATCACCTCGCCGTGGGCGGCGAGGAATCCGTCACTGCTCCTCACGGCCGAAGCGCTGGCCCAGGCCATCGGGTCGCAGCTCGAGGCGGACGCGGCCCGGCAGGAGAGCGCGATCCTCCTTCAGGTCGCGCGGGACGCGTTGCGCGCGCGGGACGACTTCCTTGCCGTCGCTTCTCACGAGATCAAGACGCCTCTGACACCGGTTCGGCTCGAGATCCAGAAGGTGCAGCGGCTCGTCGAGCGCGCGGGGGACGGCGTCGACCCGCGCGAGCTCGTCGAGGCGCTGCGTGGCGCCGATCGGCACGTCGGTCGCGTCGTGAAGTTCGTCGACGGCCTCCTGGATCTCTCGCGCGTCGTTCACGATCCGCCCCCCCTCGCCCTGGAGCCCACGGATCTCGGCGCGGTGGCGCGTGAGGTCGTCGAGCGGCACCGGCGCGACCTGGAGCGGCAAGGCTGCCACGTGTCCGTGTCGGTGCCGCACGAGGTGGTCGGGCACTGGGACTCCGCACGCCTCGCGCAGGCCTGCGGTCATCTCCTCGTGAACGCAATGACGTATGCGTCCGGCCAGATCGGCGTCGAGGTCGACGCCGGCGGCTCTCGCGCGCGTCTTGCGGTCCGCGACAACGGACCTGGAATCGCACCCGAGGACCAGGAGCGCATCTTCCTTCCGTTCGAGCGCGCCGTGCGGTGCCGCAATCATGCCGGCTTCGGCCTGGGCCTCCACGTCGTCCGCCGGATCGTCGAGGCGCACGGCGGCGCGGTCCGTCTCGAGAGCACCGTCGGGAGAGGCAGCACGTTCACCATCGAATTGCCGCTCGCGTCCGTGAAGCCGACGCTCGCCGCGCCTTAGGGGGCGGCCTCGCCGTGGGGCACGTCGCAATAGGGCGAATAGGACGCTAGAGGTCGGTGTCCGCCGGTGCGGAGACCGGCCAGCCCACCTCGTCCGCGAGCGGCTGGAGCTCGCGGCGGAGCTTCTCGAGCGCCCGGATCTCGAGCTGGCGGGCGCGCTCGCGCGAGAACCCGAAGTGCTGGCCGAGGTCGCGCAGCGTCTCCTTGCCCTCGCCCATGATCCGCGCCTCGACGATGTGCCGCTCGCGCGGGTCGAGCCGCCCCATCGCCTCGGAGACGCGGCGGGAGACGAGCGCGTTCTCCTCCGCCTGCGCGAGCTCCTCGTCCTGGGGCTCGCCGTCGGAGGCCGTGAACTCGAGGTGGGTCGACGTCCCGTCGGCGACGGGCGCGTCGAGGGAGAGATCGCGCCCCTCCATGCGCTGCTGCATCTCGACGACGTCGGACGGGCGCACCCGGAGCTTCTTCGCGACGAGGTTGACGTCGATGCCTTCCTTGTCGAGGCCCGCGCCCGGCGAGAGCCGCTCGATCTCGTGGCGCGTCCGGGCGAGCGAGAAGAAGAGCTTCCGCTGCGCCTGCGTGGTCCCGATCTTCACGAGCGACCAGGACTTGAGGATGTGGTTCTGGATGTACGCGCGGATCCACCAGACCGCGTAGGAGATGAGCCGGATCTCCTTGTCGGGGTCGAACTTCTGGACGGCCTTCATGAGGCCGATGTTGCCTTCCTGGATGAGGTCGGCCATCCGCAGGCCGTAGGAACGGTACTCGAACGCGACCTTCACGACGAAGCGCAGGTTCGCCTCGACGAGCCGGTGTCCCGCCCGCTTGTTGCCCTGGTCGCGGAACTCCCGCGCGAGGCGCCGTTCCTCTTCCACCGTCAGGAGCGCCACCCGGTTGATCTCCCGGAGGTACTGATCGAGGGTGCTGCTGGCGCCGGTCGTGCGGTTCATCGTTCCTCCGGGTCGGGGTTCTCGCGTACGGCCCGATCCCGCGCAGCAATGGGCGTGCCGCGGACGGTTCATACGCGGCAGGGGCCGAAATCGCACGGGCGGTTACGATGCGGAGCACCTACTCTGTAATTCAAGGGGGGCGTCGCCTGTAACGGATACGGGGCCGCCTGCCCTCGCGCGCGCGGGGCGGCCGGCGAAGCAGGCGCTTGGCCCCGCGAGGGAGCCGCGTCCGCCGAACCCACGGTAGATCCGCCGTCACCTCCGGGTCGCGCGCCGGAACCACTTCAGCCCCGGACACGTCCCGTGAGCGAACCCATGCGAGCCCGAACCGTCCCTTCCACACCGGCTTCCCGCCGGCCGCGGGGTGCGCGCGCGCTCGGCGTCGCGCTCGCCGCGCTCGCCCTCGCCCCCGCAGCCGCC
>JAHWYA010000597.1 GCA_020028115.1 Anaeromyxobacter sp. | reverse complement strand
GCCGCTCCGGAGGTCGTCCGCGGGGGAGCGCCGGCGCGCGGCGCCGACGCCTTCGCAGCGGGTGCGCTCGCGCGGCTCGCGCTGACCGGGAGAGGGCCGTTCGACGGCGCGCCGCCCGTCGAGGTCGCGCGCAGGGTCCTCTTCGAGGAGCCGCGCCCGGCGCGGCTCGACGAGCCCGCGATCCCCGAGGAGGTGGACGCCGCGATCGCACGGCTGCTCGAGCGAAGCGTGTGGAGGAGAGGGAGGGCGAGGGAGCTGGTGGACGCGCTGGAGCGGGCGGTGGAGCGGGGGGCCGCAGCCGCATCCGCGGTCCGCGATCCGCGGTCCGCAACCGCAACCGCAACCGCAGCCGCGGCCGCGGCCGCGGCCGCGGCTGTCGCCCACCTCGCCTCCGCCCTCGCCCGCCGCATTCCGCCATCCCCGCTCCACCGCGCCGCCTTCGCCGCCGTGCCCCTCTTCGTCGTCGCGCTCGCCCTGCTGCGCGGCCCCGAGGCCGCGCTCGCGCGAGACGTCGCCGCCCTGCTCGAGCGCGGCGACGTCGCGGCGGCGAAGGCCCGGCTCGAGGCCGCGCCGCGCACGGCGGACCGCGCGTTCGTCGAGAAGCTCCGCGGCGACGTCGCGTGCGCGCGCGGCGCCTCCGCCGAGTGCCTCCGGCGCTACCGCACCGCCCTCGCCGCCCGGCCGGGGTTGCGCGCCGACGGGGCGCTCCGGAGGAACGTGAGGGCCCTGCTCGGCGGGGACGAGGGGTGCGGGACGCGGCGCTCCGCGGCGCTGCTCGCGGGCGAGCTGCGCGATCCCGAGGCGCTGCCCGCGCTCGAGGCGGCGCGGCGTACGGGCGGGCTCTTCGCGTTCCTGTGCACCGGAGACGCGATCGATCGCGCCATCGCGGCGACCAGGGCGGGCCGGTGAGGCGCGAGCGCGGCGGGCGCGCGCTACGCGGCGATGAGCGAGGCGGGATCCGGCGCGTTGAGCGGGCCCGCGGCGCGGACCGTGACCTTCTCGCCGTCGACCTCGAGGGCGAGGTCGAGCGCGGCCTCGAACCGGATCCGCGCGAGGCCGATGCCGCCGCGGGACTCCGGGTCCGCGCGCATCGCCGCGACGTAGCCGTCGAGCGGGTTCGCGAAGGACTGGGCCCGGAGCAGGCGCTCGCGGAGCACCTCGATCTGGTCGTCACGGGCGCTGTTCGAGACGGCGAGGCAGATCCGCTCCGTCGCCGTGTCGACCTCGAGCTTCAGCTCGATGTCGGGGGTCGCGGCGTTCGCGATCGCGTTCTGGATCAGCTCGTGGGTGGCGATGGCGAGCTGCTCCTCGCGCGCGGCCTCGGGGCACGCGCTCGCGCAGAAGGTCTCGACGAAGTGGCGGATGTCGTCGAGGACGACCCACGACGGCTGCATGCGCAGGAACAGGACCGCTGCGGCGCAGTTGTCGTCGATGTAGGCCATCCGATCCTTTCCCGGGGGCGCGTCGCCCGCTCACGTGACGAATGCAAAGGCGGCGCCTTCTCGCCGCGCCGCGACGACCTCGGGATCGCGTGGGCTTGCGCGCGACTGTCCCCGGAGCAAGGGGGGCGGCGCTCCGCGCCGACCCGGACCCGCCGGGAGCGCGGTGCGGGTAGGTGCGGGTGCGTCGGCGTCGGGGCCCGGAGCGTCAGCCGCGGGCGTGATGCAGCCGCTGATCGTCCCGGTACGGGAAGATGTCGACGATCTCCCCTCCCCGGATCCGCTCCTGGACCTCCCGCCACCAGCGCGCCGTGAGCAGCTCGCCGTGCGCCTGGAGGAATACCTCCCGGAGCCGCCCCTGGAAGCCGAGGAAGGGCAGCAGCTCCTCCGGGAACACGTCGCGCGGTCCGACGTAGAACGAGGGCTCGCCGCCGCCGCCGTCGTCGTCGCCGCGGGACGTGGGGAGCTCGCGGAAGGTGCACGCGGTCACCCGCTCCAGCTCGTCGTAGTCGTACGAGATCACCCGGCCGTGGCGGGTCACGCCGAAGTTCTTGAGGAGGAGGTCCCCCGGGAACGTGTCGGTCGCGGCGAGGTCGCGGAGCGCCTGGCCGTAATCGAGCACGGCCTGCCGCGCCGTCCAGCCGTCGGCCTCGCGGACGAAGAGGTCGAGCGGGACGACGCGCCGCTCGGCGTACAGGTGCTCGAGCGACACGACCCCGTGCACCTCCCGCACGTGGAGCGGGCAGGACCGCCGCAGCTCCTCGAGGACCCGTGGCGAGAACCGGTCCGCGGGGAAGGAGAGGTGCTCGAACTCCTGCGCGTCGACGAGCCGCCCCGCCCGATCGTGCCGGAAGACGTGGCGGTACTTCGCCATGATCTCGCCGCGCGTCACCTGCTTCGGCGGCTGGAACTCGTCGCGGATGACCTTGAACACCACGTCGAGCCCGGGGAGCGTGAAGACGCTCATCACGAGGCCGCGCGCGCCGCGGGCGGGCTCGAACACGTCTCCGCTCCCGGCGATGTGGCGCGCGATCTCCCCGTACAGCTCGGTCTTGCCGTGCTTGTGGAACCCGATCGCGGTGTAGAGCTCCGAGTGCCGCTTCGACGGGAGGAGCTCGGACAGGAACCGCACGAGCGCGCGCGGGCGCTCCGCCGCGACGTGGAAGTAGCTCCGCGTGAAGCTGAACAGGATGGACGCGTCCTCCGGCGAGAGGAGCACGGCGTCGAGGACCAGGCCGCCCGGGCCGTGCCGGAGCGCGAGCACGAGCGGGGATGCGCGCGCGCCTCGCACGAGCCGCCCGACGAGGTAGGCCCCCTTCCCGCGGTAGAACACCGCGCTCGCCACCTCCGCCCGGTCCGCGGGGCGCGGGTCGGCGCCCTCGCGCAGGTGCGCGTCGAGCTCGGTCGCCGCGAGCCGGACGTCGCGCGCGAGGTCCTCCCACGGAACGCCGAGCGGAAACGCGCCGAC
>JAHWYA010000232.1 GCA_020028115.1 Anaeromyxobacter sp. | reverse complement strand
TGACCGCGCTCCGGCGCACCGTCGCGCGGCGGCTCGTCGAGGCGCAGCACACCGCGGCCATCCTCACGACCTTCAACGAGGTGGACATGTCGCGCGTGCTCGCCGTCCGCGAGCGGCACGGCGAGGTCTTCCTCGCCCGGCACGGCGTGAAGCTCGGCTTCATGTCCTTCTTCGTGAAGGCGGCCGTCGAGGCGCTCCGCGCGTTCCCCACCGTGAACGCGGAGGTCCGCGGCACCGAGATCGTGTACAAGGACCACTACGACGTCGGGGTCGCGGTCGGCGGGGGCAAGGGGCTCGTCGTCCCCGTCATCCGGGACGCCGACGCGCTCTCCTTCGCGGGGATCGAGAAGACCGTCGCGGACCTCGCGAAGAAGGCGCGTGAGAACCGGATCACCATGGACGACCTCGCCGGCGGAACCTTCACCATCTCGAACGGGGGCATCTACGGATCGCTCCTGTCGACGCCGATCCTGAACCCGCCGCAGTCCGGGATCCTCGGGCTGCACAAGATCGAGAAGCGGGCGGTGGTGGGCGTGGGCGACGCGGTCGTCGTCCGCCCGATGATGTACCTCGCGCTCTCCTACGATCACCGGATCGTCGACGGCCGCGAGGCCGTCTCCTTCCTCGTGCGGGTGAAGGAGGCGATCGAGGATCCGGAGCGCCTCCTCCTCGAGGTGTGATGGGCTTGGCGGGGGTGCTGGAGGCGCTGGGGTACGGGCCCTTCTTCGAGGCGCAGCTCCGGGCGGAGGAGCGCGGCACGCTCCGGCCGGGCCGCGCCGTCGCGGACCGCGGGCGCCGCCTCGTCGTCCGATTCGAGGAGGGAGAGTCGCTCGTCACGATCCCGGGCCGCTTCCGCGCGAGCGGCGAGACCCTGCCGGTCGTGGGGGACTTCGTCCTCGCGCCGCCCGGCGAGGAGCCGCAGATCGCGCGCGTCCTCGCACGCCGGACGCGCCTCCTCCGCGGCGCGGCCGGGCGGCGCGACGAGGAGCAGGTGCTCGCCGCGAACGTGGACCTCGTCTTCCTCGCGCACGCCGTCGACGCGGGCGTGAAGGGACGCCGGCTCGAGCGGACCCTCGCGGCGGTGCACGCGTCGGGCGCCGCGCCGGTGATCCTCGTGACCAAGGTCGACCTCCTCGACCTCCCGGAGGACCGCGAGGCCGTCCTCGACGAGGCGCGCGCGGCCGCGGGCGCGTCGCCGGTGATCCCGGTGTCGGCGGTCACCGGGGAGGGCGTCCCGGAGATCCGCGCGCTGCTCGCGGCCGGGCGGACCGGCGTCTTCCTCGGCCTCTCCGGTGCCGGGAAGTCGACGCTCGTGAACGCGCTCCTCCGCGCGGAGGTCCAGGCGACGGAGGAGGTGCGCTGGTGGGACGCGCGCGGCCGCCACCGGACCACCGGCCGGTCGCTGTTCGTCCTCGAGGGCGGCGGCGCCGTGATCGACGGCCCCGGGATCCGCGAGCTGAAGCTCTGGGACGGGGGAGGGCTCGACGCCGCGTTCGACGACCTCTCGCAGGTCGCGGCGGGGTGCCGCTTCGGCGACTGCCGCCACCTGGACGAGCCGGGCTGCGCCGTCCGCGTCGCGATCGAGGAGGGGCGGCTCGACGAGGATCGGGTGGAGGGGTTCCGGAAGCTCGACGGCGAGCAGCGCGCGCGCGAGGCGCGCCGGGGCGGGCCGGGCGCGCGGGTCGCGAAGCAGCGCGAGAAGGCGCTCTCGCGGGCGATCCGCAAGCTGCGCGAGCGGGACGACGAGCATTGATCGAGGAGCGGCAGGGGCGGCGCCCCCGGGGACGCGTGCGACAGCCGCGCCGCGAGCGTCAGCCGAGCCGGGCGGCCAGCCAGGACGCGACCTGCGCGAGCGAGGCGTCCGTGATGTTGTGCTCGGCGGCGTGCTCGGCGTAGACGAGGCGCGGGCCGAGGAGCGGCGCGAGGTAGTCGCGGATCTCCCGCCCGCGCTCGACGACGAGGAGCGGGTCGTCGACGCCGTGGAGCACGAGCGCCTCCAGGCCGGCGAGGGCCTTCCCGGGCGCGGCGCGCGAGGCGAGGTCCGGGACGAGCCGCCCGGAGTGCACGATCACGCCGCGGACGAGCTCCGGGCGCGTGAGCGCGACCGCGAGCGCCATCGCGCCCCCCTGGCTGAAGCCGAAGAGGAAGGTCCGGGCGGGGTCCGTGCCGTTGGCCAGCACGAGCTCGGGCACGAGCGCGGCGACCGCGGCCCGGCTCTCCTCCGCCTGCGCGAGGTCGTAGGACGGCGGGACGGTGGACCAGTCGATGTCGAACCAGGAGTACCCGATCCCCTGCGCGTCGCGCGGTGCGCGGATCGACACGCAGAGGAGCCGCGGGTCGAGCTGGTCGGCGAGCGGCAGGAGGTCATACTCGTCGGCGCCGACGCCGTGCAGGAGGACGAGCAGCGGGGGGCGAGCCGAGACGCGCCCGGGGACGCGGGTGACGGTGGTGAGCTCCACGAGTCGATCTCTACCCCGGAGCGGGCCGCCCGGTCATGGGTCAAGGCGCCGCGATCCCGGGACGCTCCTCGCCGACGAGCGCGAGGAGGTCGAGCGCGTCTCGCACCGCGTGGCCGCCGAGGTCGTTGTTGAAGTACACGAACACCGGGACGCCGCGCACCGCCGACCGCCGGTAGCTCTCCGCGAACGGCCGGAGCGCCTCGGCGCCGTAGCGCCCGGCGTACTTGCCCGTCGCGCCGTGGAACCGGACGTACCGGAACGCGCCGGTGAGGCGCGGCGGCCGGCGCGCGACGAGGTCGTGCTCGCAGAACGCGGCGCCCCGGCGATCGAGCACGTCGCAGGTCTCCTCCGCGTACCAGTCCGGATCGCGGAACTCGACCGCGTGCCGCCCGGGGGGGAGGCGCGCGAGGAAGCGGTCGAGGCGCGGCGGATCGGGCTCGAGGTGCGGGGGGAGCTGCCAGAGCACCGGCCCGAGCTTCGGGCCGAGCCGCGAGATCGGGCGGTAAAACCTGGTGAGCCCCGCGCCCGCGTCGAGGAGCCGCTTCATGTGCGTGAGGTACCGGCTGCCCTTCACGGCGAAGGTGAAGCCTGCCGGAGCGACGTCGCGCCAGCGCTCCACCGCCTCCGGCGAGGGGAGCCGGTAGAACGTCGCGTTCAGCTCGACGGTGTCGAAGAGGGCGGCGTAGCGCTCGAGCCAGAGCCGCTGGGCGAGCCCCTCCGGGTAGAGGACGCCGCGCCAGTGCCGGTACTGGTAGCCGCTCGTGCCAATGCGGATCCGCGCCACGGAAGCAATCTGCGCGCGCCTGCGTACCCCGACCAGGGATCGTCACGCGCCGGACCGCCTCGGGCGCCCGGACCTGCGGACGCCGGCGATCTCGATCGCCTTGCCCTTCGTGGACGTGGACTTGGACGTCGACGTGGACGTGGACGTGGACGCGAGCTGAGATCCAGGCTCTCGACCACGACCACGACCACGACCACGACCAGGTCCACGTCCACGTCCACGTCTACCTTCGGGACCCGCCGCCCTCTCCCTCACCACCTCCTCCGCCTTCTTGTCCTCCCGCAGCCCCTGGAACGACGGGTGCCGGATCTTCCCGTCCGAGGTCCACTCCGTGAACGCGACCTCGCAGACGAGGACCGGCCGGACCCAGTGCGCGGTCCGGCCGAGCGAGCCCGCCGGCGGCGGCGTGAACGGGGACTCCCTCGCGGCGAGGCCCTCGAGGCGCGCCCGGAGCGCTCGCGCCGAGGCGTTCGTGAACCCGGAGCCGACCTTGCCGGAGAACCGGAGCGCGCCCGCCTCGTGGAACCCGACGAGGAGCGCGCCGATCCCGTCGCGCGCGGCGCCCTCCGGCTCGGTGAACCCGCCGATGACGAGCTCCTGGCGGTGGATGCACTTCGTCTTCACCCACGTCGCGTTCCGGCCCGGCCGGTACGCGTGGTCGGCGCGCTTCGACACGATGCCCTCGAGGCCGAGGCGGCAGGCCTCGCGGAACACCGCCGGCCCGCCGCCCGCGACGTGCGGCGCGAAGCGGAGGAGCCCGCGCTCAGCACCGACGAGCTTCTCGAGCGCCGCCTTCCGCTCGAGGAGCGGTCGGTGGGAGAGGTCCTCCCCGTCGAGGTGGAGGAGGTCGAAGACGAAGTAGGCGAGCGGGACGCGTCCGCCGCCCGAGAACGCGTTCTGGAGCGCCTGGAAGCTCGTCCGCCCGTCGGGGAGGACGGCCGCCACCTCGCCGTCGAGGAGCGCCGAGCGGACCGGCAGCCCCCGGACCGCGGCCGCGACGGCGGGGAACTGCGCGGTCCAGTCCTTGCCGCGGCGGCTCCAGAGCGTCGCCCGGCCGCCCTCGATCGCGCAGCCGATCCGGTACCCGTCGTACTTCACCTCGTGGACCCACTCGTCGCCCGCGGGCGCCTCGGACACGAGGAGCGCGAGCTGCGCCCGGAACGGCGGGACGGGTGGATCGGCGCGGCGGGCCACTCGCCGCAAAGGTCCGCGCGCGCCCGCCGGGCGGCAACCGCGCCTCCGGCCGGACGTCCGCGGCGTCACCCGGCGTGGCCAGCGTCGTTTCCAGCGATCCGCACGAGCTCAGCTGAGGTTCCTCGCGGCCTCGAGCACCTGCGCGTCCGAGGCGCCGGGGAGCTTGTGCGAGAGCGCGTCACGGGCGGTGGCGAGCTTCTTCCGGAAGGTTCGCGGGACTGTGAGGTTGCGTAAGGTCTCCGGCCTGACCACCGGAC
>JAHWYA010000231.1 GCA_020028115.1 Anaeromyxobacter sp. | reverse complement strand
CGGCGTCCCCCTCGCGCGTGCGCGCCCACCGGGCCGCCACGACCGCCGCGCCGGCGACGGCGACGAGGAACACCGCGCCCGCGAGCGCGGCCGGATCCGCGAGGCCCGCGCTCGGACGGACGTGCCAGTCGCCGTGCTGGCCGGCGGGCCAGAGCGCGAGGCGCAGGTAGAGCGGGACGACCCGCAGCTCGGTCGCGAGATACTGGAGCGGCCCGAGGCCGGGCAGGTCGAACCCCTCGCTCGCCGACTGCCCGGCGCGCCCGAGCTCCCGCACCGCCGAGGCGATCGAGAGGGCGAGGAGCGGCGCCGCCGCCAGGAGTCGCGCGCGCACCCTCCGGAGCGGCCCCGCTCCCTCCTCGCCCGGCGCCGGCAGGACCGCCGCGTGGAGGAGCCACGCCGCCGGCAGGGTCGCGACGATCGGCTTCGCGAGCGCGCCCAGCGCCTGGGCGAGGACCGCTCCCGCGAGGAGCGCGTGCCGGCGCGCCGGGGTCCGCGCCTCGTCGCGCTCGAGGAGGAGGAGCAGCGCGAGGAGGTAGAGCCCGGCGGCGAGGCACTCGGAGCGCTGCGACAGGTAGGCGACCGCCTCGCTCTGCAGCGGGTGCAGCGCGAAGATCGCCGCGGCGGCGAGCGCCGGCCCCTCCGGTTCGTCGAGGCGGGCGCGGGCGAGGCTCCTCCGCGCGAGGAGCCACGCCAGCACCACCGCGGCGAGGTGGAGCGCGACGTTGGTGAGGTGCCAGCCGCGCGGGTCGACCCCGACGGCGGCGTGGTTCAGGGCGAACGTGATCGCGACGACCGGCCGCGAAGAGGCCCACCAGTGCGCGAGCCCCTGGTCGAGCGGGGCGCGGACGAGCGGATCCGCGAGCAGCGCGTCGTCGTCGAGGAGGAAGTCCCCGTCGACGGCGGGCAGGTACGCAGCCGCCGCCGTCACGAGGAGCGCGCCCAGGAGCGCCATGGCGGGACCGCGTCGCATCGCCGCACCATCCGCCACGACGCCCCGGGGGCTGTCAAGGCGGCCCGGCCCGGGGACGGTTGACGAGCAGATACGTTCAGAATATTCTGAACGCACGATGACGACGACGGCGCCCGACACCGTGCAGGAGCTCGTGGAGGCCTGGGGCGCGATGGGCGCCCTGTGGGGCATCAACCGCTCCGTCGCGCGGGTCCACGCCCTCCTCATGGCGACCGAGGGGCCGCTCTCCCTCGACGAGATCGCCGAGCGGCTCCGGATCTCGAAGGGCAACGCCTCGATGTCGCTCCGCGAGCTGCGGACGTTCGGCGTCGTGCGGCAGGTGGAGGCCCCGGGCGACCGGCGCGACTTCTACGTGACCGAGCCCGACGTCTGGACCATGTTCTTCCGGATCCTGCGGGAGCGGAAGCGGCGCGAGTTCGACCCCGCGCTCGAGGCGATCCACCGGCTGCTCGCGCGGCCGGGCGCCCAGGGCGAGGTCCGCGGCCGCCTCCAGCAGATGGGCGACCTCCTCGCGACGGTGGAGGGGGTCGTGAACCGGTTCCTGAAGGACCCCGCGTCGACGAGGGCCGCCCTGGCCCTCGTCGCGGGGCTCCCGTTCGACCGGCGCAAGAAGCGGACCTGAGAGCCGCGGGGCGGGCCGCCCCCGCGGAGACGACCTCGTGCGGCCGATGCGTTCACTTTGTTCTGAACGATCAGGAGGTCTACCATGGCTCGCGACGTCCACGCGGTCACCGGAGCGTTCGGCTACAGCGGTCTCCACCTCTCGCGGCTCCTCCTCGAGCGCGGCGCCCGCGTCCGCTCGCTCACCGGCCACCCCGACCGCCCCGACCCGTTCGGCGGGCGGGTCGAGGTCCGGCGCTTCCACTTCGACGACCCCGCGCGGCTGCGCGCGGCGCTCGCGGACGTGAAGGTGCTCTACAACACCTACTGGGTCCGCTTCGACCACGGCGCCTCGACGTTCGCGCGCGCCGTCGAGAACAGCCGCGCGCTGTTCGCCGCAGCCGCCGACGCCGGGGTCGAGCGGGTCGTCCACGTCTCGATCACGAACCCCTCTCCCGACTCGCCCCTGCCCTACTTCGCCGGCAAGGCCGCCGTCGAGGCGGCGCTCGCGGCGACCGGGCTCTCCCGCGCGATCCTCCGGCCGGCGGTGTTCTTCGGGGGCCGGGACGTCCTCGTGAACAACATCGCGTGGCTCCTGCGGCGGCTGCCGCTCTTCGGCGTCGCCCCCGGCCGCTACGCCCTCCAGCCGGTCCACGTGGACGACGTGGCGCGGCTCGCCGTCGATCAGGGCGCCTCGCGGACGGACGTCACCCTCGACGCCGTGGGACCGGAGGTGCTCGGGTTCGACGAGCTCGTCGGCGTCGTGCGCCGCGCGGTCGGCTCGCGCGCGCTCGTCGTCCCCGTGCCGCCGCGGCTGCTCCTCCTCGCCTCGCGCCTCCTCCGGCCGGTGCTCGGGGACGTCGCGCTCACCCGAGACGAGCTCGACGGGCTCCGCGCGAACCTGCTCGTCTCGCGCGGCCCGGCCACCGCCCCGACGCGGTTCACCGAGTGGCTCGCCGGGAACGCGAGCACGCTCGGCCGCGAGTGGGCGTCCGAGCTCGGGCGCCACTACGCCTAGGGTGCCCAGGGCTAGTGAAAGGAGGGCGCGGGCTCCGGCGGGGCGCTCGCCGACGACGCGATGAGCGCCTCGAGCTGCTCCGGGACGGGGGGCTTCGGCACGTGCCGGTCGAAGCCCGCCTGCGCCGAGCGCTCGAGGTCCTCCGGCTGTGCGTACCCGGAGAGCGCGACGAGGAACGTCCGGCGCAGCGCGGGATCGGCGCGCAGCCGCCGCGCGACCTCGTAGCCGTCGATGCCCGGGAGCCCGAGGTCGCACAGGACGACGTCCGGGCGGAGCTCCCGGGCGCGGGCGACGCCGGCGAGGCCGTCGTGCGCGATCGTCACCGCGTGCCCGCCGAGCTCGAGGACCTCCCGCAGCATCTCCGCGGCGTCCACGTTGTCCTCGACCACGAGGATCCGCCGCGGCGGGGCGGAGACGGCGGGGCGGAACGCCGGGCGGCGCGCCTCGGCCGCCTTCGCGAGCGGGAGCCGCACCACGAACTGCGCCCCGCGGCCGAGCCCCTCGCTGTGCGCCGACACCTCGCCCCCGTGCAGCTCCACGATCCCCTTCACGAGCGCGAGTCCCAGCCCGAGCCCGCTCCGGCTCCGATCGAGGCTCGTGTCCGCCTGCACGAACGGCTGGAAGAGCCCGGCGATGGTCGCGGGGTTCATGCCGACGCCGGTGTCCGCGACGCGGAGGGTCGCGGCCTCGCCGTCCGCCGACACCTCGACGGTGGTGCGGCCGCCTTCCCCTGTGAACTTCGCGGCGTTCACGAGGAGGTTCCCGACGACCTGGGCGAGGCGGCCCGGGTCTCCGTCCACGGGCGCCGGCGCGCCGGTGACCGCGAGCTCGAGCGCGACGCCGCGCGCCTCGAACTCGGCGCGGTGATCCTCGACCGTGCGGCGCACCACCTCGGCGAGGTCGAGCCGCTCCCGGTCGAGCCGGATCTTGCCGCGCGAGACCCGGGTGACGTCGAGCAGGTCGTCGACCAGCCGCGCGAGCTGCCCCACCTGCCGGCGGATCACCGCCTCGGCTCGCCGCGCGCGGTCGCAGCCGGGGATGGCGTGGGCGAGGACGTGCAGGCTGCTCGTGATGGGGGCGAGCGGGTTCCGCAGCTCGTGCGAGAGCACCGCCATGAACTGGTCCTTGCGGCGGTCCGCCTCGCGGAGCGCCTCGGTCCGCTCCGCGACGCGCTCCTCCAGCTCGCGACGGTGCGCCTCGAGCTCCACCTCGGCGGCGCGGCGCTGCGCGTTCTCCGCCTCGAGCGCGGCGTTCGCGGCCGCGAGCTCCGCGGCGTCGACCGAGATCCGCTCGTAGAGCGTCGTCACGGTCCGGTACGCGGCGCCGATGACGACGAGGTAGGCGGCGAGCCGGAGGACGTGCCACGCCCACCAGTCCGCCGCCCAGGTGGTGGAGAACCCGAAGAACAGGCTCGCCATGCCGAACAGGAGCGTGTGGGCCGCGAAGAGCACGTCGTCGGAGTGGCCGCGGTCCCGGTAGCGGCGGAGGAAGAACGCGGCCGCGGCGAGGAAGCCCACCCCGCCAGCCGCGTTCACGACCTTCACGGAGAGCGCGTAGCCGCCCGGGGCCCACGGCTGCGGGAGCGCCGCCTCGCCGAGGTAGACCGCGGCGGACGCCGCGGCGGCCGCGATCGCGATCGCCGCCACCGTCGTGTTGGGGTGGCGGCGCATGACCCGCGGCGCGGGCACCCACACGCACCCGAACAGCACGCCGCCGCAGAGGGTGGCGCCGTGGCGGAGCCACGACCACGCCACGCCGAACGGCGCCGCCGCGTGGGCCGCGTCGACGATCCCCATCGCGACGAGCGCGGCGATCACCCACCGCTGCTGCGGCGCGTCGTCCTCGTGGCGAGCGCGCAGGAGGAGGAGCATCGCGACCGCGGCCGCGATGCACGCGCCGACGAGCTCGAGGACGCCGTGGATGGGCTCGCTCACCCGCTGCGCCGGACCGAGCAGGGCGTGCACCACCACCGTCGCGATCGGCGGGAGCACGCCGGCGACGACCACCACGGTCGTCAGCCGCGACCCGCGGGCGGAGGCGAGGTGGGACGGCATCACACCCCGGAGATCATACGTCCCCCGCGCGGCCGCGACCTCCCCCACGCGCGCCGCCCGCCCGCCCGGCCCCCGGGCGACGAC
>JAHWYA010000230.1 GCA_020028115.1 Anaeromyxobacter sp. | reverse complement strand
GGCGCGCGCGCCTCTCCGGGCGCGGCGGCGGCCCCGGCCGGCGCGGCGCTCCTTCCCGCGCAGGCTGCCAGGGCCACGGCGACGAGGGCCGCGGCGCGCACCGTCACGTCAGCTCGCCTTCCGGTGCGACGCCGTGCGCCCGCCGGAGATGTCCGCGTTGCGGATCTCCGCGAGCATCTTCCGGACCGACTCGGGCATCGCGGCGCCGCTCGCCATCCGGTGCATCTCGTGGCCGAGGTAGCTGTTCTCGATGAGGAGCTTCAGCACCTTCACCATGAACTCGCGCTTGTGCGGCGGCAGCTTGTCGAGGTTCTGGAACTTGTCGTGGAAGAAGTGCCCGGTCGCGCGGTGGAGCTCTGAGTGGAGCTCCTCCATCGTCATGTTGTCCGGCTTCATGACCGGCTCGACGAGGTTGTAGCGGCGGTAGTCTCGCGTCGCGACTCTCGAGTCGAGCCCCGGAGAGATGTCGGCGTACGGCCAGGGCGTGAGCGCGAGGAAGAACCCCATGTCCGGCGCGTACCACTTCGCGAGCTCCACCGTCTTGCGGATGGAGGCGGTGGTCTCCTCGGGCGTGCCGAGCACGAAGCTCGTCTCCGAGATCATCCCGTGGGCGTTGATGAGGTCGATCGCCTTCTTCGACTCGTTGACCTTGATGTCCTTCTGGTAGAGGTCGAGCGTCGACTGCGAGGTCGACTCGACCCCGATGTACACGTGGCTCACGCCGGCCTTCGCGTACTTGGGGAAGATGTCCTCGTCCCGGAGCACGTCGTCGACGCGCGTCTCCATCAGGAGCTCGACGCCGGTCCCGCGCTCGATCATGAGATCGAGGATCCGCTCCCAGCGCGCGCGGCTCGAGGTCGGCGTCTCGTCGGAGAGCATCGTCACGCGGACGCCGAAGCGGTCGCGCAGCAGCTCGAGCTCCTCGACGAACTTCAGCGGATCGCGCCCGCGCCAGGTCCGGGCCCAGAACTTCTGCTGGGAACAGAAGGAGCAGCGCGCGCTGCAGCCGCGCGCCGAGCTCGCGATCGCGAGGCGCCCCTCCGGGCGCGGGCGGTAGTAATACAGGTCCCAGTCGATGAGGTCCCACGCCGGCACGAGCGCGTCGAGATCGGGGACGAGCGCGCGCGGCGCGTTCGAGAAGGGCGCGCCGTCCTTGCGCCAGGCGAGCCCGTCGATCCGGTCGTAACCCTCGCCGGCCGCGACGGCGTGGACGAGCTCCGTCATCGTCCGCTCGCCCTCGCCGCGGATGACGAAGTCGACGCTCGGATCGTCGCGGAGGATCTGCTCCCAGCAGAAGGTGGCGTGGACGTTGCCCATCACCGTCTTCACCGCCGGGTTCCAGCGCTTCGCCGTCTCGCAGATCACGCGCGCGTCGGGCTCGGTCGCCGTGATCGCGGTGGTCCCGACGATGTCCGGCCGGAACGACGCGATCTCCTTCGCGATCTCCTCGTGCGACGCGAAGAGGCTCATCGCGTCGTAGATGCGGACCTCCGCGCCCGCCGCGCGCGCGGCGCCGGCGAGGTACACGAAGCTGAGCGGAAGCCAGACGCCCGCGGCCTCGACCACGCCCGAATGATACGGGGACGTGACGAGGAGGACCCGGGGACGTCGGTGGCTCATGTGCGCTCCTAGATCGGGATCAAGCCCGAGGCGGCCGGCACCCTAGCACGTGGGACGGTCGCCGGAAAAGCCCGCACCCGCCGTCGTTGCGGAGGTCGGCTTGTTCGCGCTGGCGGCAAGCTGACATACTCGCTCGCCCTTTTCTTCTTCGCGCGAGGTCCACGAGGATGCGTCAGCTCGTTCGTCTTGCCACCGTGGCGTGCTGCGCCGCCCTCGCCGCGTGCAGCGGACGGGGCCCCGACGAGACGCGCGAGTCGCGCGCCGCCGGGACGGTCCCCGTCGCGACGGTCCCCGGGACCACGATCCCGGCGTACGTCGTGGGCGACCTCAGGACCGGCACCGCGCCCGCGGGGTCGTCGCCACACGCGTTCCTCGTCGTCTCGCCCACCCGCGCCTTCTTCGCCGCGGACGACGGCGCGACCGGCGACGAGCTGTGGGTGACGGACGGGACGGGCGGCGCGACGTCGCTCGTGAAGGACCTCCGCCCCGGCAGCGCCTCCGCGCTGCCGCCGCGCGGCACGCGCTTCGAGGCGGTCGCGTTCGGGGCCGGGCTCCTCTTCGCGGCCGACGACGGCGCGCGCGGCCGGGAGCTCTGGTTCACCGACGGGACGTCCGCGGGCACGCGGCTCGTGAAGGACGTCGCGCCCGGCAGCGCCGCGTCGTCGCCGCGCGCGCTCACCGCCTTCGCGGGAAAGGTCTACTTCGTCGCGACGAACGCGTTCGGGGGCGGCGAGCTGTGGGAGACCGACGGGAGCACCGGCGGGACCCGCCTCCTCGCCGACGTCGGCCTCGGCGAGACGGACCCGGCGGAGATCGCGGAGCTCGGAGGCGCGCTCTACCTCGGCGGCCGGACGGGCAGCGATCCGGGCCTGTGGACGTGGAACCCGGGCGGCACGACGGCGGAGGTGAAGGCGCTCGGGTCGGTGCCGAAGGATCTGACGGTGTTCGGAGGGAAGCTCTACTTCGCGGCCGCGGACGTCCTCGTCGGATCGGACGTCGTCCTCTGGTCTAGCGACGGCTCGGCGCTCGGGACGAAGCCGGTCACAGGACCGGGAGTGAAGGAGCCGGCGCTCCTGACGCCGGTCGGGGCGAGCATCTACTACGCGGCGACGATGGGCGGGAGCCGCGAGCTCTTCCGGACCGACGGCAATTCACAGATCGTCCAGACCACGACGAACGCCTCGCCGACGGCGATCGCCGCCGCCGGGACGCGAGTCGTCTTCGCGGGCACCGGCGCTGGCGGGAGCCTGGAGCTCGTCGGGTGGAGCGCCGGCGTCGCGCAGCGCCTCGGCCCCGCGTCGTCCCGCCCCGCGTCCCTCACCTCGCTCGGGAGCTTCGTCCTGTTCGCCGCGGCGGACTCGTTCTCCCCGGCGTCGCTCTGGCAGACGGACGGGACGCCCGCCGGGACCTCGCGCGTGTTCGGGAGCGATGGCCCGATCGTCGGCGACATGGCCGCCCTGGGGTCGTTCGCGCTCCTGTCCGGCGAGGACGGGAACGGGGCCGAGCTGTGGCGCTCGGACCGCTCCATCGCCGGCACCGCGCTCGTGCGGAACCTCCGCCCCGACGTCGCGTCCTCGCTCCCGGCCAGCCTCACGGGGTGGAACGACCGGGTGTTCTTCTCGGCGGACGGCGACGGCTTCGGCCGCGAGCTCTGGACGCGCGACGCCGCCGGCGCGATCTCCGTCCTGAACGTCTTCCTCGACGGGAGCACCCCGCAGTCGTCCGACCCCGCCGACCTCGTCACGACCGACGCGGGGATCGTCTTCACCGCGAGCGATCCGAACTGGGGCCGCGAGGTGTGGGTGACGCAGGAGGCCGACCTCGCGACCGCCCTCCTCGCGGACGTCTTTCCCGGCCTGGGCGGCGGCGGATTCCCGAACAGCGGGATCCGCTCGCCCGCGTGGCTCACGCGCCTCGGCGGCCGGGTGTTGTTCGCCGCCGACGACGGCACTGGAGCCGGGCGCGAGCTCTGGGCGGTCGACCCCGCCGGCAACTCCTCGCTCGTGAAGGACGTCCACCCCGGCGCGCCGGGCTCGTCCCCCTCCGGGCTCGCGTCCGCGGGCGGCCTCGTCTGGTTCGAGGCCGACGACGGCGTCGCCTTCTCCACGATCTTCCTGTCCGACGGGACCTCCTCGGGCACGGTGCCCGCGCCGGCCCTCAACTGCGACCCCGATCTCTTCGGCCCGGTCTACGCACCGCGCTGGTTCGCCGACCTCGGCGGGAGCGCGGTGTTCGCGGCGGCGAACGACGGCTACTACTTCGGGACGACGAAGCTCTTCCGCTACGACGGGAGCTGCGTCCGGAACGTGATGGACACCTCGGACTTCGACGTCGTCGATCCGTCGGGGTTCACCGTCGTCGACGGGACCGGCTGGTTCGCGGCGCACGACTTCTCCGGCGCCGTCTCGCTGTGGCGGACGAACGGCTTCCCGGGCGGCACGCGCCCCGTCATGCGGATCGGGACCCAGGGCGGCGGCGCCCTCGGCTCGATCGCCGCGCTCGGCGGGACCCTGTTCCTCGTCGCGAACGACGAGCAGCACGGTCCCGAGCTCTGGACCCTCGACCCCGCCGGCGGCACGTCCGCGCTCGTGAAGGACGTCCACCCGGGCCCGCTCGGCTCGGCGGAGGGGAGCGCGCTCGTCGCCGTGCCGCTCCGCGGTCGGCTGCTGTATGCGGCGGACGACGGCGTCTCCGGGCGCGAGCTCTGGATCTCCGACGGAACGCCGGGCGGGACGCGCCTGCTGCAGGACCTCCGGCCGGGCCCCGGGAGCTCGAACCCCGCGGACTTCGCGAAGGTCGGCGACCTCGTCTACTTCACCGCGGACGACGGCGTCTCCGGGCGCGAGCTGTGGGTGCTCGACACGACGCCCGCCGGCCTCGACCTCACGCCGCCGGTGCCGCTCTGCCCCGCCGGCACGGTGTTCTCCGAGGCGACGACGCGGACCGGCGGCGACCCGGTCTACGCCATCACGGCGACGGACGGCGGGCCCGGCCCGCTCGCGATCTCGTACTCGCCGCCGCCGGGCTCGACGACGCTCCTGTTCGGCGACACCCTCCCCGTCGTCGCGACGGCGGTGGACGGGACCGGCAACTCGGCCACGTGCAGCTTCTCGGT
>JAHWYA010000596.1 GCA_020028115.1 Anaeromyxobacter sp. | reverse complement strand
CACCGCGAGCGCTGCGGGCAGGGCGAGGGCGTCGTCGGGGGTCGCCTTGGCGATGCCGCCGACGAGCCGCGCCGCGCGGGCGGCGTCCTCCCGCGCGACTCCCGCGGCCGCGGCGACCTCGCGGCTCTCCACGTTCGGATCGCGGAGCATCTCGAGCAGCCGATCGATTTCGAGCTTGTCCATCCGGAGCGGCAATCTAGTGGAGCGACCATCCTGGCGCTTGACATGGCTCAAGAAGATTCCCTACGCTGCTCGGCCGGACGTTCCCCAGGCCGCACGGCGGCCGACGACCAGGAGAGCCCATGACCAGGATCATCCTCGCGGCCGCCGCTGCCTTCGCCCTCGTCTCCGCCTCGCCCGCGCTCGCGTGCCCGAACTGCCAGGACTGCCCGAACCACAAGGACAAGGTCGCGGCCGCGGACCAGGCCGAGAAGAAGGACGCCGAGCCGAAGAAGTGCGCCTGCGGCGCCACCTCCGCGAAGGAGTGCAAGTGCGGCGGGAAGTGCGGCTGCCACGCGCAGAAGACCGAGAAGAAGGACGAGGGGAAGAAGTCCTAGTCCCCGCGTCGCTGGCCTGACCCGACGGCCGCTCCCGCGAGGGCGCGGCCGTCTTCAGTTCAGGGACTACTTCTTCCGGAAGCGGTCGAGCAGCCCCTCGACGGCCTTCTTCCCCTGCTCCTGGGCCTTCTCCTGGGCCTTCTCGCGGACCCCCTCCACCGCCTGCTTCGCCTGGCCCTTCACGAGCGACGCGACCGCCTCGTCGGCGCGGACGGAGACGGACGGTGACGTCAGGGTGCCGCCGAGGACGATCGGCACCTCGAGCTTCTCCGGCAGCGGGATCCCGGACACGAGCTCCGCGAGCGCCTTCCGGGGAACGATCGTCCTCCCCTCGAGCCCGAGCTGGCCGTCGAGGCCGAGCTTGCCCCCCAGCGCGACCTCGCCGGCGGGCGTCGCGAAGCGGACGGGGGACTGCGCGTGGAGGAAGCCGTCCTTCACGGTGAAGTTGCCCGCGAGGGGCGAGCGCCGCGAGGCCGGTGACGGCGTCGCGCACCTCGTCCCAGTCGGTCCCCTGGCCGTCGACCTGGAGCGTGCCGTCGAGCTTCCCGAGGAGCGGCGCGCGCCCGGCGAACGCGGTGATCGCCTGCTCGAGGTCGACGCCGGAGAGCTTCGCCGCGAGCTTCCACGCCGGGACCTTCTCGGCGAGGGAGACGCGGGTCCCCGCCGCGTCGACGCGGCCGCCGAAGACCCCGGCGGTCAGCTCGTCGAGCACGAGCGCGCCCTTCGAGAGGGTCGCGCGCGCCTTCACGTCGGACAGCTCGAGCCGCCCGCCCTTGAGCTTCTCGACCGCGATCGTGCCGCGGACGGCCGCCGCCTGGATCTGGCGGCGCGTCGCCTCCGGCACGAGCTCGCCCTCCGCGGCCGGCGGCTGCGCCTGCGGCTGCGGCGGCCCCTGGGCCTGCGCGGGCGCCTCCGGGAGGACGCCCATCACGGCGTCGAGGTCGAGGAGCGGCCCCGTGAGCACGAACCAGGCGCGCATCGGCGAGGTCTCCGCCGAGACGTTGCCGCCGAGGTCGATCCCGGGCCCGCGCAGCGCGAGGTCCGTCACGTCGATCCGCGCGGCGTCCGGCCTCGCCGGGGACCAGGTCGCGAGCGCGCGGAACTTGCCCGACGAGGACTGCCCGCGCAGCCGGACGTCCTTCAGCACGCCGGCGCCCTCGACGCGGTAGCCGCGCTCCGGAGTGGTCGAGAGCTTCGCGTCGAGCGACGCCGAGCCGCCGCGGACGATCGCGCCGACGTCCCCGGGCAGCAGGGCGTGGAACCGGTCGAGGGCGAGCGCCGTGAGCTGGAGCGATCCGAGGACCTCCGGCCAGTCCTCCGCGCGCTGCGGGACGCCGTCCGGGAGCCTCGCGACCGAGAGCTGCGCGTGCAGGTTCTGCTTCGCGTCGGCGAGCGCCGCGGCGAGCTTCGCCTCCAGCGGGAGCCCCGGCCCGACGCCGCGCGCCTCGAGGTCGAGCTGCGTGAGCGCGACGCCGGCGTCGTGCTTCCCCTGGCTGCGGTCGACGACGCGGATCGACGCGCCCTCGATCCTCACGAGCGAGACCGCGACGCTCGTGCCCGGCCCGCCGCCGCCCGCGGCGGGGGGCGCGTCGCGCGGCGCGGGCTTCGCGCCGTCGCCGGGGGCCGCCCCGAGCCCCTCGAAGTTCCAGGTCCCGTCCTTCGCCTTCACGAGGTTCACGGCCGGCTTCACGAGCGTGAACGACCGGACCTCCACGTCCTTTCCGAGCGAGGTGACGAGCGGCCACAGCCCGACCTCGACGTCGAGGGCCTCCGTCTCGACGAGCGCGGGCTCCCCCGGGCGCCCGGAAATCTGGAGGCCGGCGAGCGTCACCCGCGGGTTCGGGAACAGCTTCAGCGACGCGTCCTTCAGCGTCACCTCCCGGCCGAGCGCCTTCGAGACGCTCGGGAGCACCAGGTCGACGGCGCGCTTCGTCGCCACGCCCGAGTTCACGACGGCGAGCAGGATCGCGACGAGGAGGACGACGACGCCGAGGACGGCGCCGAGCCCGACGAGGAGCTTCCGTCCCATCGAACGGGGGGTGGACATGGGCCCCATATACCGCGGAGGATCCCGCCCGTCCCGCGTCCCGGCGGGCCCCCATGCTCGCCCAGCTCCCCTCGGTCTTCCTCGACGTCGTCGCCCCGGTGTTCGCCATCGTCGCGCTCGGCTGGGCGCTCGGCCCGCGCCTCGGCCTCGACGCGCGGACGCTGTCGCGGGCGGCGTACTACCTCTTCGTCCCTGCGTTCACGTTCGACGTGATCAGCCGGGCAGACGTGCCCCT
>JAHWYA010000229.1 GCA_020028115.1 Anaeromyxobacter sp. | reverse complement strand
CCGCGGCCCGAAGGCGCTCGAGGCGCTGAACCGCGTCTTCACGAACGACCTCTCGAAGGTCGCCGACGGCCAGGCGCAGTACGGGTGCCTGTGCCGGGAGAGCGGCGGGATCGTCGACGACGTCGTCGTGTACCGGCGCGCGGCGGACGACCTGCTCGTCTGCGTGAACGCCGGGAACCGCCAGAAGGACTTCGACTGGCTCGCCGCGCACGCGGGCGGCGCCGACGTGCGGAACGAGTCGGACGAGTGGGCGCAGCTCGCGCTGCAGGGCCCGCGCGCCGCGCAGGTCCTCCAGCGGCTCACGAAGGTGAACCTCTCGCAGCTGCGCACGTACCGGTTCGCCCCGGGCGAGGTCGCCGGGATCGCGTGCCTCGTCGCGCGCACCGGCTACACCGGGGAGGACGGCTTCGAGCTCTTCTGTCCGTCGGCGCGCGGGGCGCGCCTGTGGGACGCGCTCATGGAGGCGGGGACGCCCGAGCAGATCGCGCCGGCGGGGCTCGGCTGCCGCGACTCGCTCCGCCTCGAGATGGCCTACCGGCTGTACGGCTCGGACATGGACGACGGGACGACGCCGCTCGAGGCGGGGCTCGCCTGGGTCGTGAAGCTCGACAAGGGCGACTTCGTCGGGCGCGAGGCGCTCGTCCGCCAGCGGGAGCAGGGCGTCGCGCGGAAGCTCGTCGGGTTCACGCTGACCGACGCCGGCATCCCCCGCCACGGCTACCCGGTGCTGCAGGACGGACGGAAGGTCGGCGACGTGACGAGCGGGACGAAGAGCCCGAGCCTCGGGACGTCCATCGGCCTCGCCTACGTCCCCACGGCGCTCGCGGCCGAGGGCTCCACGTTCGCGGTCGAGATCCGCGGCCGGCCGGCGGCCGCGCGGGTGGTCAAGACGCCGTTCTACGTGCGCAAGTAGGAGGAGCAGAGCCATGGAAATCCCCGAGGACCTCAGGTACACGCGCGAGCACGAGTGGGCCCGCACCAAGGGCACGCGGATCGTGGTCGGGATCACCGACTTCGCGCAGGACCAGCTCGGCGACGTCGTCTACGTCGAGCTGCCGGACGTCGGCGACCCCGTGAAGAAGGGCGAGTCGTTCGGCGTGGTCGAGTCGACGAAGGCGGTGTCCGAGCTCTTCGCGCCGATCAGCGGCAAGGTCGTCGAGGTGAACGACCCCCTCTCCGACGCGCCCGAGTCGATCAACGAGGACCCGTACGAGGAAGGCTGGATGATCGCCATCGAGCCCTCGGATCCCAAAGAGCTCGACGCCCTGCTCGACGCGAAGGCGTACCGGGCGTTCGTCGAGGAGCAGGAGTAGCCGGAGCCCCCATTGCGCTACCACCCGCACACGCCCGAGGACGTCCGGGCGATGCTCGACGCCGTCGGGGCGAAGAGCCTGGACGACCTGTTCCGCTCGATCCCCGAGCCGCTCCGCCTGAAGCGGCCGGTCGACGTACCGCCCGCGCTCGACGAGATCGCCCTCTTCGCCGAGCTCGGCCGGCTCGCCGCCCGGAACGACGTCTCCCACCCGCCGTTCGCCGGGGCCGGGTGCTACCCGCACCACGTCCCGCCGGCGGTGGACCAGCTCCTGCTCCGCGGCGAGTTCTTCACGGCGTACACGCCGTACCAGCCCGAGGTCTCGCAGGGCACGCTGCAGGCGCTGTTCGAGTGGCAGACGTTCGTGTGCCTCCTCACCGGGCTCGACGTCTCGAACGCGTCCATGTACGACGGCGCGACCGCGACCGCCGAGGCGGCGCTGATGGCGACCCGGGTCACCGGGCGCAAGCAGCTCGTGGTCTCGGCCGCCCTCCACCCCGAGTACCGCAAGGTCCTCGCGACCTACCTGCGCTCGACGCACGACGAGCTCGCCGTCGTCCCGTTCGGCGCGGACGGCCGCATCGACCTCGCCGCGCTCGAGAAGGCGGTCGGGCCCGACACGGCGTGCGTGATCGTGGGCTGGCCCAACTTCCTCGGCGTCGTCGAGCCGCTCCCGGAGATCGCCCGGATCGCCAAGCGGGCCGGCGCGCTCACCGTCACCGCCACCGCCGAGGCGGTCTCGCTCGGCCTCCTCCAGGCGCCGGGCGCGCTCGGCGCCGACGTCGCGGTCGGGACGTTCCAGAGCTTCGGCAACCCGATGTCCTTCGGCGGCCCCGCGCCCGGGTTCTTCGCGACGCGCGAGGCGAACGTCCGCCAGATGCCCGGCCGGATCTGCGGCGCGACGCTCGACAAGCACGGGCGGCGCGGGTTCGTCCTCACGCTGTCGACCCGCGAGCAGCACATCCGCCGCGAGAAGGCGACGTCCAACATCTGCACGAACTCCGGGCTGTGCGCGCTCGCGGCGACGATCCACCTCGCGCTGCTCGGGCGCGCCGGGCTCGCCCAGCTCGCGCGCCTGAACCACGCGCGGGCCCGGCTGCTCCGGGCCGCGATGGAGCGCGCCGGGTGCCCGCCCGTCTTCTCCGGCCCGTTCTTCAACGAGCAGGTCTTCGACGTGGGCGACGCCGAGGCGGTGGTCGCCCGGCTCGCGAAGCGCGGGCTCGTCGCCGGCGCGCCCCTCGCGCGCTGGTACCCCGAGCACCCGAAGGCGAAGGGCGCGCTGCTTTGCGTCGCGACGGAGCTCCACGGCGAGGAGCTCATCGACCTCTTCGCCCGCTCGGTGAGGGCGTGACCATGACGAACCCCACCGGCTGGAAGCCCAGCATGGAGCAGGACGCGCGGCCCGGGCCCGGCCTCGACGGCGCGCCCGGCGCGGGCGGCGCGACCCGCGGCCTCGTCCACGAGGAGCAGCTCCTCTTCGAGCGCGGCTCGACGGGGCGCTGCGGGGTCTCGCTCCCGAAGGTGCCGCCCGGGCAGGAGCCGAAGGACCTCCCGAAGGAGCTCGTGCGCGAGGGCGTGGACGGCCTCCCCGAGATCTCCGAGCTCGAGGTGATCCGCCACTTCACGCGGATCTCCTCGTGGAACCACGGGATCGACACCGGCTTCTACCCGCTCGGCTCCTGCACGATGAAGTACAACCCGAAGTCGTCCGAGGCGCTCGCGCGCCTCCCCGGCTTCGCGAACGTGCACCCGCTCGCGCCCGCGGAGCTGTGCCAGGGCGCGCTCGAGCTCATGTGGCACCTGGAGCGGGCGCTCTCGGAGATCGCCGGGCTCGACGCGACCGCGCTGTCGCCGGCCGCCGGCGCCCACGGCGAGCTCTGCGGGCTCATGGTGATCCGCGCGCACCACGAGTCCAAGGGGAACCCGCGGCGCCGCGTGCTCCTCCCGGACACGGCGCACGGGACGAACCCCGCCTCCGCCGCGCTCAACGGGTACGAGGTCCAGCAGCTCGCCTCGAACCCCGACGGCCGCCTCCACCCCGAGGCGGTCCGGGCCGCGATGACCGAGGACGTCGCGGCGATCATGCTGACGAACCCGAACACCCTCGGGATCTTCGAGACCCACATCCGCGAGATCGCGGACATCGTCCACGCGAAGGGTGGCCTCGTCTACGCCGACGGCGCGAACATGAACGCGCTCCTCGGCGTGGCGCGCCCCGGCGACATGGGCGTCGACGTCATCCAGTACAACCTCCACAAGACGTTCGCGACGCCGCACGGCGGCGGCGGCCCGGGCTCCGGCCCGGTCGCCGTGAAGGCGAGCCTCGCCCCCTTCCTCCCGCTCCCGGTGGTGGTGAAGGAGGGCGACGCGTACCGCCTCGTGACGGACCCGAGGGAGCGGCCGAGGTCGGTCGGGCGGCTCCGCGAGTTCTGGGGCAACTTCGCGATGTTCGTCCGGGCCTGGGCGCTCATCCGCGAGTACGGGCCGGAGGGCGTCGCCCAGACCGGCAAGCTCGCGGTCCTGAACGCGAACTACGTCCGGGCGCGGCTCGCGGGGACGTTCAACCTCCCCTACGAGACCGACTCGCTCCACGAGGTCGTGTTCGACGACAAGCTCCAGAAGGCGAACGGCGTCACGACGATGGACGTCGCGAAGCGGCTCATCGACCACGGGTTCCACCCGCCGACGATCTACTTCCCGCTCGTCGTCGCCGGCGCCCTCATGATCGAGCCGACCGAGACCGAGTCGAAGGAGACGCTCGACCGGTTCGTCGCCGCGATGCAGGCGATCGCCGAGGAGGCGAAGGCCGACCCCGACGCGCTCCACGCCGCGCCGACGCGGCCGTTCCGCGCGCGGCTCGACGAGACCCGCGCGGCGCGCAAGCCGGTCCTCCGCTGGCGCCCGGGGATGAAGGTCGAGTAGGCCCGCGAGGGCCCCGTCCCGCACGGCGCGGGGGCGTATGATCGGCGGTGAGTCCGCCATGCGCCCCCGCCGGCTCGTCCTCCTCGCGCTCCTCGCCCCCGTCCACGCGCAGGCGCAGGTCGCGCCGCCCGCCCCCTCCGGCCCGATCTTCGCGATCCGCGGCGGGGTCGGCGTGCCGTCCGGCCGCGTCACGCGCGCCGGGCCGGACGTCGCCGACCTCGTCTCGCGCAAGGTGCCGTTCGGCGTCGAGCTCGGGTACCGGTTCGGCCGGCGGATCTGGACCGAGCTCCACTTCGAGCTCGCGCACGCGACCGCCGCCTCCGCGTTCTGCTCGGGCGGGAGCTCCTGCTCCGCCTCCGACGTCCGCTTCGCCGCCCAGCTCGCGCTGCACCTGCTCCCCGGCGCGCGCCTCGACCCGTGGCTCGGCGCAGGGGTCGGCGCCGAGGTCCTGGAGGTCGAGCGGCGCGACGTCGGCGCCGCGACGAAGGGCGAGTGGACCTGGGCCGGGGTGGAGCTCCCGGTCGTCG
>JAHWYA010000595.1 GCA_020028115.1 Anaeromyxobacter sp. | reverse complement strand
CATCTCGTCGGCGAGACGAAGCAGGTGCGGCAGCTCCGACAGCTTCTCGATGACGACGATGACCTTCCGCCCGAGCTTGCGCCCGAGGAGCGCGAGGCGGAGGAACTCCTCGTCCTTGTACCCGTTGCAGATGGTGAGCGCCTCGGGGTCGGCGTTCATCCCGAGCACCACGAGCAGCTCGCCCTTCGAGCCCGCCTCGAGGCCGTAGTGGTACGGGGCGCCCGCGTCGAGGATCTCCTCCACGACCTCGCGGAGCTGGTTCACCTTGATCGGGTAGACGCCGAAGTACCGCGCGCCGTAGGCCATCTCGGCGATGGCCTTCCCGAACGCCTCGTTGATCTGCTTCACCCGCGCGCGGAGGACGTCCTGGAAGCGGACGACGCAGGGGAAGCCGATCTTGCGCTCCCGGATGTCCTCGACCACGTCCATGAGGTCGATGACGGGGCCGGGCTGGCCCATGGGGTGGACGACCACGTGCCCCTTGTCGTTCACGGAGAAGAAGCCGGCTCCCCATCCGTTCACGTTGTAGTACTGGGTCGCGCGCTCGATGGACCAGTCCGACGACGCCAGGGCGGTCGTCGCGTCGCTGCGTCGTTCGGGAAAGCTCACGCACGCTGATCTACGACACCGCGGCCCGGAAAAAAAGGCTACGCCGCGGCGAGCGCAGGCGAAGCCGGACGAGGCTCTCCCGGCGCGAGCGGGAGGATAGGGGGGCGCGAGGCCCGCAGGGCCGGAGGTCCCCCGTAAAGACGCCGGTCGACTTCGGACCGCCGGTCCGTTAGGAACCTGGGCTTCCGTGGCCGGCCGTCCTCCCCACTCTCGCCCGCCCGCCGCCGCGCCGATGACCCTGCGCGAGCGCCTCCGCGGCGCGCGCGCCGTCTTCCGCCAGATCCCGGGGACCCTCCGGCTCGTGTGGGCGGCGGATCGCCGCGGCACGACGCTCGTCGCGGCGCTCACGGCCGTCCTCGCGCTCCTGCCGGCCGGCATCGCCTGGCTCGGGAAGCTCATCGTCGACGGCGTCGTCCTCGCCGCCCGCAGCGGCGCCGCGGCCGACCGGGAGCGGGTGCTCGCGCTCGTTGCGGCGGAGCTCCTGCTCATGGCGGTCCAGCTCTCGGCCGCCCGGCTCCTGGCGCTGCGCCGGGAGCTCCTCCGCGCCGCCCTGGGCAACCGGGTGAACGAGGCGATCCTCGAGAAGGCGCTCGCCCTCGAGCTCCGCCACTTCGAGGACGCCGACGTCTACGACAAGATGCAGAACGCGCGGCGCGAGGCCTCCTCGCGGCCGCTCTCGCTCGTCATGCAGGCGTTCGCCATCGCGCAGAACGCGGTGACGCTCGCGGCGCTCTCCGGGCTCCTCCTCCGCCTCTCCCCGGCGAGCGTCCTCGTCATCGTCGGCGCGTCCGTCCCGGCGTTCCTCGCCGAGGCCCGCCTCTCCGCCGACTCCTTCCGGATGTGGACCTGGCGCGCGCCGGAGGGGCGGCGGCTCAACTACCTCGAGTGGATCCTCACCCGCGACAGCCACGTGAAGGAGGTGAAGCTCTTCGGCCTGGGTCCCCTCGTGCTCGAGCGGTACCGCGCGCTCTTCGCCAAGTTCTTCGACGAGGACCGGCGGCTCGCCGTCCGCAGGATGCGCGCCGGGCTCGCGATCCCCGCCGGCGGCGAGGCGCCGCGCACCCTGCCGCCGCGCTCGCCGCGCCGCGGCCGGGCGGGCGCCATCGAGCTCGACCGGGTCTCGTTCCGCTACCCCGGGACGGACGCGTGGGCGCTCCGGGACCTCACGCTCACCGTCGCGCCCGGGGAGAAGCTCGGCCTCGTCGGCGAGAACGGCGCCGGGAAGTCGACGCTCGTGAAGCTGCTGCTGCGGCTGTACGACCCGACCGAGGGGGCGATCCGGTACGGCGGCGTCGACCTGCGGGACATGGACCCGCAGGACCTCCGCGGCCGGATCGGCGCGGTGTTCCAGGACTTCGTGCGCTACCAGTTCACGGCCGCCGAGAACGTCGGCCTCGGGAGCCCGGCGCACGTCTCGGACCGGGCGCGGATCGCGGAGGCGGCGCGCCGCGGGGGCGCGTCGGCGGTCGTCGAGGCGCTGCCGAAGGGGTGGGACACCGTCCTCGGCGGCTGGTTCGAGGCGGGCCACGAGCTCTCGGCGGGGCAGTGGCAGAAGCTCGCGGTGGCGCGCGCGTTCATGCGCGACGAGGCCGAGCTGCTCGTGTTCGACGAGCCCACCGCCGCCATCGACGCCGCCGCGGAGCACGAGCTGTTCGAGCGCTTCCAGGCGCTCGCCGCGGACCGGACGGCGATCGTCATCTCGCACCGCTTCTCGACGGTGCGCATCGCCGACCGCATCGCGGTCCTGCACGGCGGCAGGCTCGAGGAGCTCGGCTCGCACCGGGAGCTCGTCGCGCAGGGCGGCCGCTACGCCCACCTCTTCTCCCTGCAGGCGCAGGGCTACCTCGACTAGAGCAATGACCACCCGGACTGAGCTACTGCGACGCACGATGCCTGCCTGCGCGGGGCAGACTCCTCCCTGCGCTGCCCACCGTACCTTACAGGTACGGCTGCGCTGCTCGGTCGTCGTGTGCCCCGCTCGGCAACGGCCTCGTGCGTCTCGTTACGCTCAGCCCAGGTGGTCAGTGCTCTGATGCGCGGCGTCGAGGAGATCCCGTGGCTCTACGACGCCTCGCTCGCGCTCTTCGAGCGGCTCGGGCTCGGGCGCTGGCGCGCCTGGCTCGCGGGCGGCGCGCGGGGGCTCACCCTCGACCTCGGGACCGGGACCGGGCGGAACCTGCCGC
>JAHWYA010000228.1 GCA_020028115.1 Anaeromyxobacter sp. | reverse complement strand
AGGCGGCGGGGTCGCCTTCGGGGGCTCGATGGCCGGCGGCGCGGCCTGGGGCGCCTGCGCGACGGCCGGCGCGCGCATCGACGCGAGGACCTCGTGCAGCGCCGTCTCGGCGGCGCGGACCAGCGCGTCCTCGTTCTGATCCGAGAACTGCGCCGAGCGCGCGATCACGCGCGCCTTCTTCGTGTCGACGGCGAGGAGCGAGACGCGGTACCGGCTGCCGATCTGCCCGACTTGCCCGGTGAGCATGTAGTCGACGCCGAGGGCGCCGCCGATCTCGGCCAGGCAGGAGGAGTCCTCGGAGCAGCCGAGCACCCGCTTCTGCTTCTCGAACCCGATCATCGCGTTGATGTCGGACTGCGAGACGACGTCGAAGCCGGCGCGCGCGATCTCGGACACCACGATGTCGGAGAGGATGGTCGCCGTTCCGGGGGCGACCCCCTGGACGCTGCGGATGTCGGTCACGGCGATCTTCGCGCGCGGAGCGGCGGACGGCACGGCTGGGACCATCGCCAGCGCGGCGAGCAGGACGGCTCTTGTCATGTGACCGAATCCTCCCGGGATTCTTCGGTACCATACGCTCGACCCCCCGGTCGAGGGTCGGCCGAGCGTGGGAGGTTGACCGGGCGGACCGCCCCGCATATGTTCCGCCCTCCTCACGGGAGCTTCCCGGCGTAGAAGGAAGGCGAATCAATGGCTCGCGTCACCGTCGAAGACTGCCTCCCCATGGTCGACAACCGCTTCGCGCTCGTGCTCCTCGCGACGAAGCGGACGCGCCAGCTCATGGCCGGCGCGCGGCCGCTGATGGGCAACCAGAAGAACAAGCCGCCCGTCCTCTCGCTCCGCGAGATCGCGACCGGCAAGGTCCGCTTCGACCGCTCGGTGCGGGACGCGCTCTCCGGCAAGTTCGACAAGGAGAAGGCGACGATCCCGGCGGGCCAGACGCGGACTTTGCGCTGAGGTGTGGCGCCTTCGGGCGCCAGACCGAACGGGAGCCGCCCGCCACTCGCGGCCCGATCGACCCCACTGATCCACGTGCCACGCCCGCCCCCGCGGGCGTTTGCCTTTTCAAGGCGTTCCCCGCCCGCCCGCGCGGGCGTTTGTTTTCAACGGGCTACTGCAACCTGCCCAGGTACGCGAGCTTCTCGCGCCCGGCGCGGCGGTAGGTCCGCCGCAGCTCGCGCAGCAGCCCGTCGATGTCCGCGTCCCCGACGAAGCGCCCCTCGAGCCACCGCGCGTAGCCGCCGGCGAGCCGGTTCGCCTCCGCGTAGCGGGCGCGCTCCTCGTCCCGGAGCCAGGCGTGGTAGCGCACGCGCTCGAAGAGGCGCCGCCGGAGCGCCCCGCTCATCCTGCGCAGGCCGCGCCTCCACAGATGCAGGAGGAGGAGCGCGAACTTGTCGACCTCCGCCTGCACCTCGAGCTCGAGGAGCGAGACGCGCCCGCCCGCCGCCGCGCGCGTCGCGAGGTAGAGGAAGTGCGAGACGCCCTCCGCCGCGCAGGCGACGTCGCGGAGAGCACCGCGCGCGGTGAGGCGCGGCCGCGGGTCGTGCGGATCCGCGCCCGCCGCGCCGGCGACGACGCCCGGCGCGAGGTAGAGCCCCACGGCGACCCCGTCCTCCTCCTCGAGGACGAGGAGCTCCTCCGGCGCGCGCGTCGCGTGTCCCGCGGCGCGGGCGGTGTCCGAGCCGACGAGGAACTCCTCCACCCGCGGCGCCTCGACGCCGTAGATGACCTCGAGCTCGCGCTGCAGGAACCCCAGCGTCCCCTCCGCGGGGTTCACTGCAGGAGCCCCTTCTTCGGGGGCGCGCCGGGTCCGCCGAACAGCGCGACGCCGCGATCGCGGAGCCGCCGGGCGACCCGCTCGTCGCGCGTCGCGAGGAACCGCTCGTAGAGCCGGACGAGGCCGCGGTTCGAGCGCAGGTCGGAGAGCTCGGCGATCTCGGCGAAGAGGTCGACGAACAGGCCGAAGCGGGAGGCGAGCTCGCCGTAGAGGTCGTCGAGGCCGCGCTCGGTCTCGGCGAGCGATCCGTACGCCCGCTCCCCCATCGAGATGTAGTAGCCGACGTCCACGTTCGTGCGCGCGAGCGAGTCGCCGAAGAAGCCCGAGACGAAGAGGGCGGTGTCCCCGAGCCGGCGCAGGCTCGCCGCCCGCGTCCGCCGGTCGGCCTGGAGCGCCCGCAGCAGGATGAGGGCGAGCGGCTCCGCCCGGACGGTGCCGTCTTCCTCCTCGACGTAGAGCCGCTCCTTCTCGAGGAAGCCGGCGAGGAGGTTCACGAGGTAGAACTCGGTGACCTCCTGGATCTCGAGCCGCCGGTGCGAGAGGGCGTCCGCGACCATCTCGCGGAACCACTCGTGCGCCGTCTTGCCTGTCAGGATCCGGTCGCTCACCCCAAGACGGTACCGACCGCGGCGGCGTACGACAACCCCGCGTAGCAAATGACGTTTTCGACTGCCAACCGAGCCCGGCTCCGGGCGCCGCGCGGCGAGCGTCCGCCCGCGAGCAGTCGAGGGGCTCGACTGCCACCCAGGATCGAAAAAGCCTTTCGAAACAAGCGCGTGCACGCCCGGTCTGGTCGCTTGACACGACTCGACCGGTGGTTAGGATACGCCGGCCTTTGGCAGTCCAGCTGAGTGACTGCCAGGCACCCAGGGCCTTTCATCGAAGGCGCGGCGATTCGCCGCGACCCACGTCAGGAGGAGACACACATGAAGATCCGGCCGCTGCAGGACCGCATCATCGTGAAGCGCGTTCAGGAAGAGGAGAAGACGAAGGGCGGCATCATCATCCCCGACACGGCGAAGGAGAAGCCGATCGAGGGCAAGGTGCTCGCCGCCGGCAACGGCAAGGTCCTGGAGGACGGGAAGGTCCGTCCCCTCGACGTGAAGGCCGGGGACCGCATCCTCTTCTCGAAGTACGCCGGCACCGAGGTCAAGATCGACGGCGAGGAGCACCTCATCATGCGCGAGGAGGACATCCTCGGCGTGATCGAGAGCTAAGGCCCTCCCCCCTTACCGAACCAGGAAAGAGAGAACATGGCTGCCAAGGAAATCCTCTTCGATCAGCGCGCCCGCGAGTCCATCCTCAAGGGCGTGAACACCCTCGCCGACGCGGTGAAGGTCACCCTCGGCCCGAAGGGCCGCAACGTCGTCATCGAGAAGTCGTTCGGCTCCCCGACCATCACGAAGGACGGCGTCACGGTCGCGAAGGAGATCGAGCTCGAGAACAAGTTCGAGAACATGGGCGCGCAGATGGTGAAGGAGGTCGCCTCGAAGACCTCCGACGTCGCCGGCGACGGCACCACCACCGCGACCGTGCTCGCGCAGGCCATCTACCGCGAGGGCTCGAAGCTCGTCGCGGCCGGCCACAACCCGATGGAGATCAAGCGCGGCATCGACAAGGCCGTCGAGGTCGTCGTCGGCGAGCTGAAGAAGCTCTCGAAGCCGACGCAGGGCAAGAAGGACATCGCCCAGGTCGGCATCATCTCCGCCAACGGGGACGAGACGATCGGCAACATCATCGCCGAGGCGATGGAGAAGGTCGGCAAGGAGGGCGTCATCACCGTCGAGGAGGCCAAGGGCCTCGAGACGACGCTCGAGGTGGTCGAGGGCATGCAGTTCGACCGCGGCTACCTCTCGCCGTACTTCGTGACCGACGCCGAGCGCATGGTCGCGGATCTCGAGGACTGCTACATCCTCATCCACGAGAAGAAGATCTCGAACATGAAGGACCTGCTCCCGCTGCTCGAGCAGATCGCGCGCGGCGGCAAGCCGCTGCTCATCGTGGCCGAGGAGGTCGAGGGCGAGGCGCTCGCGACGCTCGTCGTCAACAAGCTCCGCGGCACGCTCCACGTCTGCGCGGTGAAGGCGCCCGGCTTCGGCGACCGCCGCAAGTCGATGCTCGAGGACATCGCGATCCTCACCGGCGGCAAGATGATCGCCGAGGAGCTCGGGCTCAAGCTCGAGCAGGTCACGCTGAAGGACCTCGGCCGCGCGAAGCGGATCACCATCGACAAGGAGAACACCACCATCGTCGACGGCGCCGGCAAGAAGGCCGACATCGAGGCGCGCGTGAAGACGATCCGCGCCCAGGTCGAGGAGACCACCTCCGACTACGACCGCGAGAAGCTCCAGGAGCGGCTCGCGAAGCTCGTCGGCGGCGTCGCCGTCATCAACGTCGGCGCGGCGACCGAGACGGAGATGAAGGAGAAGAAGGCCCGCGTCGAGGACGCGCTCCACGCCACCCGCGCGGCGGTCGAGGAGGGCATCGTCCCCGGCGGCGGCGTCGCGTACCTGCGCTGCCTCAAGGCGGTCGAGAAGATGACCGTCGACGAGGGCGAGAAGTTCGGCGCCGACATCGTCCGCCGCGCGCTCGAGGAGCCGCTCCGCCAGATCTCGGGGAACGGCGGCTACGAGCCGTCGATCGTCGTGAACAAGGTGAAGGAGACGAAGGAGACGAACTTCGGCTTCAACGCCGCGACGGGCGACTACGAGGACCTCGTGAAGGCCGGCGTCATCGACCCGACCAAGGTCTCGCGCACCGCGCTCCAGAACGCGTCGTCGGTCGCGTCGCTCATGCTCACGACGATGGCGATGATCGCGGACAAGCCGAAGGACGAGGCCGCGGCCCCGGCCGGCGGTGGCGGGATGGGCGGCATGGGCGGCATGGGCGGGATGATGTAGAGAGCGCGCCCAGCGCCTCTTGCTTCAAGGCCGCCGGGTTCAGGCCCGGCGGCTTTTTTCTTCTCGTGGACGTGGACGTCGTCGTGGTCGTGGC
>JAHWYA010000227.1 GCA_020028115.1 Anaeromyxobacter sp. | reverse complement strand
ACAGTCCCGGCCCGGAGCTCTAGGATCTCTTAAGTAAAAGCCTGCGTGATTTCGCAGGCTTGTGGCTCTTTGACCGCCTTCTCAGCCTGCCCCCTGCCGAGTTCGTGCTTGGGCCCCGCGTCGTTTGGGCCGACTTTGTAGACCAAGCGGAGCGCCCGCTCTCGTCCATGTGCAAGCTCCCACGCAACGAGGGAGAAGCCTACGGACGCTGGTGCACCGGGTGCCCCACCTGTAGAAATACAGGTCCAAGCAACCGGGCCACACGGCTCACGCGGGGGGCTTTTTTTTCATGTCCGAGCGGAAGCGGGCGCTCCGCGCCGAGCTGATCGCGGTGCGTGCCCGGATGACGCCGGAAGCGCGCACCGCGAAGTCCCTCGCGCTCGCCGAACGCGCAGATGCACTCGCCGCGGTGAGGGCGGCGAGGATCCTCGCCGTGTACGCGCCTCTCGGCACCGAGGCCGATCCGGGAGAGGTCGCCCGGCGCGCCGCGGAGCGCGGCGCCGTCCTCGTGTATCCCCGCGCGGCGCGCCACGATCGCCGGCTCTCCTTCGCCCGAGCCGAGCCGTCGGCGCTCGTGCGCGGGCCCGTGGGCGCCCTGGAGCCGCCGGAGGGCGCGCCGGAGGTGCCGCTCGCGGACGTCGACTGCGTCCTCGTCCCGTGCGTCGCCTTCTCGCCGGACGGGGTGCGGCTCGGCCGCGGCGGCGGCTACTACGACGCGACGCTCTCCGCGATGGTCCGCGCCTTCCGCGTCGGGATCGGCTTCGAGGCGCAGCTCGTCCCCGAGCTCCCGCGGGAACCCCACGACGCGCTCCTCGACGCGATCGTGACGGAGGAGCGCGTCCTCGAGCTCACCCGTGACCCCGGGCCGCGCCCGGGAGCGAGCGCGACGTGAAGGTCCTGTTCCTCGGCGACGTCTTCGGCAAGCCCGGCCGCCAGGCGGTGGCGCGGCTCGTGCCGCGGCTCATCGCCCGCGACGGCGTGGACCTCGTCGTCGCGAACGCGGAGAACTCCGCGTCCGGCATCGGGGTGACCCCCGACTCCGCGGAGGAGCTCCTCGCCGCGGAGGTGAACCTCCTCACGAGCGGGAACCACATCTGGGCGAAGCGCGAGATCGTCCCGTACCTCGAGCGGCCGGGCTCGCGCCTCTTGCGGCCCGCGAACTACCCGCCGGGCACGCCGGGCCGCGGCCGGGCGATCGTCTCGACCCCGGACGGGCGGCGGCTCGGCGTCGTGAACGTCGAGGGGCGGGTCTTCATGCGCTCGCTCGACGATCCCTTCCGCGTCGCGCTCGCCGAGGTGGAGGCCCTCCGGGCGGAGGGCGTGAAGGCCATCCTGGTGGACGTCCACTGCGAGGCGACGAGCGAGAAGAACGCGATGGGCTGGTACCTCGACGGCAAGGTCTCGGCCGTGCTCGGGACCCACACGCACGTCCAGACCGCCGACGCCCGCGTCCTGCCGAACGGCACCGCGTTCGTCACCGACGTCGGGATGTGCGGGCCGTGGGAGTCGGTGATCGGCGTGAGGAAGGAGCTCGTGATCGAGCGGTTCCTCTCGGCGCGACCGGTCTCGTTCGAGCCCGCGAAGCGGGACGTCTGGCTCCAGGGCGCGCTCGTCGACATCGACGACGCGACCGGCCGCGCGCGCTCCATCGCGCGGGTGCAGGAGAAGCTCGAGGAGACGTGAGCGCGCGGCGCAGCCCGCGAGGCGGGCCCCGCCCGGCCGCTCGACGCGGCCCCCGTTCCGGCCTAGATTCCTCCCGGGTGCAGCGGGCCTCCGCTGCAGGGACCTCGGGTGGTCGGGCCGCCATCCGATGCGGGGCCACCAGGCCTCGACCGCCGGAGCGACGCTCCGGGGAGGATCGAACGTGGCCCTGCGGGTCCTCGCGCCGCTGCTCGCGCTCCTCGCGCTCCTCGCCTGGGGCGCGACCGTGCTCGTCAACACGACCACGCGTGCGTGGTTCGAGCGCGACGTCTCGCTGCGCGCGCGCCTCGTCGCGAGCGGCGCGCGCGACGCGCTCGTGAGCCGCGCCCTCAGGGGCGACCGGCACCGGCTCGCGCCGATCCTGCAGGACATCGAGCGGGACGATCGCGTGCTCGCCGCCGCGGCCTGCAGCGAGGGCATGACGACCCTCGCCCGGACGCGCGCGCTCCCTCCCCGCTTCGCGTGCGAGCCGCTCGCCGGGCGCGCGCTCGCGGCGGGGGGCGACCTCGACCTCTCGGAGCAGGATGGCGGAGCGCTCCTCCACGTCGCGGTCGTCCCGCTCGAGCACGAGGGCCGGACCGCCGCGCACCTCATCGTGGTCCACGACCTCAGCTTCGTCGCGCGGCGCGAGGGGGCGATGCGGCGGTTCACGCTCGGCGTCTTCGCCGTCGTCGCGCTCCTCGCGTCCGCGGCGACCATCCTCGTCCGGAGGTTCACCTGGCGGCGCTGGACCGAGGAGATCCGGCGCGTGCTCGGGCGCGGCCGCGGGTCGCTCCTCGGGGCCGGCAGCCCGCGCGCGTTCGCCCCCCTCGTCTCCGACCTCCGCGCGATGATCGCGGAGCTCGCCGCCGAGCAGGGCGCCGCCCTCGCCGGGCAATGGACGCCGGAGCGGCTCCACCGCGTCCTCACCGACTCGCTCGACGGCGACAGCGTCGTCATCGTCGCGAACCGGGAGCCCTACATCCACGATCGCGGCGCGGACGGGGCGGTCCGGATCCGCCACCCCGCGAGCGGCCTCGTCACGGCCCTCGAGCCGGTGATGCGGGCCTGCTCGGGCGTCTGGATCGCGCACGGGAGCGGGTCCGCCGACCGGGACGTCGTGGACCGACGGGACCGGGTGCGCGTCCCGCCTGGCGAGGAGTCGTACGCGATCCGGCGCGTGTGGCTCTCCGAGGAGGAGGAGCGCGGGTACTACTACGGGTTCGCGAACGAGGGGCTCTGGCCGCTCTGCCACCTCGTCTACACGCGACCGGTCTTCCGCGCGGACGACTTCCGGCACTACGAGACGGTGAACCGCCGGTTCGCGGAGGCGGTCTGCGCCGAGGTCGCGGGCCCCGACCCCGTGATCCTCGTGCAGGACTACCACTTCGCGCTCGCGCCGCGGATGATCCGCGACCGGCTGCCGCGCGCGACCGTCATCGGCTTCTGGCACATCCCGTGGCCGAACGCCGAGCGGCTCGGGGTCTGCCCCTGGAAGCGCGAGCTCCTCGAGGGGATGCTCGGGGCGAGCATCGTCGGGTTCCATACCCGGGAGCACTGCAACAACTTCCTCGACGCGGTGGACCGGTTCCTCGAGGCGCGCCTCGACCGCGAGCGGACGTCGGTCGTCGTCGGTGGGCGCGAGTGCCTCGTGCGGCCGTACCCCATCTCGATCGAGTGGCCGGACCGGTGGGCGGCGGCGGCGCCGCCCGTGGAGGAGTGCCGCCGCGCGGTGCGCGCGGAGCTCGGCCTCGCGCCGGACGCGCTCCTCGGCGTCGGCGTGGACCGGCTCGACTACACGAAGGGGATCGAGGACCGGCTGCTCGCCGTCGAGCGGCTGCTCGAGCGGTTCCCCGCGCACCGCGGCAAGTTCACGTTCGTGCAGCTCGCCGCGCCGAGCCGCTCGCTCATCCCGGAGTACCGCGACCTCGGCGTCCGCGCCGAGGCGCTCGCGGCACGGATCAACGCCCGCTTCGGGGGCCCCGGCTGGACGCCGGTGGTGCTGCGCGCGTCGCACCACGAGCCCCCGGAGGTGTTCCGGCACCTGCGCGCGGCGGACGTCTGCTACGTGAGCAGCCTGCACGACGGGATGAACCTCGTCGCGAAGGAGTTCGTGGCGGCGCGCGACGACGAGCGCGGCGTCCTCGTCCTCAGCCGCTTCACGGGGGCGGCCCGCGAGCTCGGGGAGGCGCTCCTCGTGAACCCGTACGACGTCGAGGAGGCGAGCCTCGCCCTCGCGGCGGCGCTCTCGATGCCCGCGACCGAGCAGGCGGCGCGCATGCGCGCCCTGCGCGCGCAGGTGGCGGAGTTCAACGTGTACCGCTGGGCGGGGCGCATGCTGACGGACGCCGCCCGGCTGCGCCGCCACGAGCGCCTGTCGGCCAGGCTCCAGTCCGGGCCGCGGCCCCTCGACGAGACGCCGGGGAGCGGCGGGCTGGTCGCCCGATGATCCGCCCCCCTCCCGCTCCCCCCGTCCCCCGCCGCGTCTTCGAGACCGTCGTCGCGCCGCTCCAGGCCTTCTTCCGCCTCGAGGCGGCGAGCGGGCTCCTCCTGCTCGGCTGCGCCGTCGTCGCGCTCGCCTGGGCGAACCTCGCGCCGGAGCGCTACGCCGCGGTGTTCGCCGTGCCGCTCGAGCTCGCCGCCGGCGGCGCGAGGGTCCGGTTCACCGTCCACGCCCTCGTGAACGACGGGCTCATGACGCTCTTCTTCGCGGTGGTCGGGATGGAGATCAAGCGCGAGCTCGTCCAGGGCGAGCTCCGCACCGTGCGCCAGGCCCTCCTCCCCGGGATCGCCGCGCTCGGCGGGATGATCGTCCCGGCCGCGATCTTCGTCGCCTTCAACCGCGGCGGGCCCGGCGCCGCGGGCTGGGGGATCCCGATGGCGACGGACATCGCCTTCTGCATCGGGGTGCTCACGCTGCTCGGGCGGCGCGTGCCGCGCGCGCTCGTGGTCTTCGTCACCGCCCTCGCCATCTTCGACGACATCGGCGGCATCCTCGTCATCGCGATCTTCTACGGCGGCGGGCTCCAGGCGGGCTGGCTCCTCCTCGCGGCCGCCGCCGCGGCGGGCGCGGTCCTGCTCTCCCGCGCGCG
>JAHWYA010000226.1 GCA_020028115.1 Anaeromyxobacter sp. | reverse complement strand
GCGTCGCGAGCGCGGGGTCGCGCAGGAACGCGTCGAGCGCCTCGTCGATCGCGGCGCGGTAGGCGCGGACCTCGGCGACGGTCGGGCGCGTGACGAGCCCGCGCTCGGGGCGGGCGGCCCTCGGCCCGACCGCCACGTAGTACGAGTTGAAGAGGACCTTGAACGCGGGGTGATACGGCCGGAAGCCCGGCCGGTGCGGCTCGAGGAGGAAGGTCTCGAAGAACCAGGTCGTGTGGGCGAGGTGCCACTTCGCCGGGCTCGCGTCCGGCATCGACTGGACGACGTAGTCCTCGAGCTCGAGCGGCGCGCAGAGCGCCTCCGTCGCCCGCCGCACCGCGAGCAGTCGATCCGCCAGCTCCGCCCCGGGCACGCTCACGCCTCGAGAGATGCGGACCACGCAGCGGGACGACCACCCCGCCATCCCCGCCGGGGACACCGCGGGGACGGTCGCACCGAAGGGTCGGCGGGCCCCCACCGGCCCCTCGGTGGCCCTCACGGGGGGCGCGCGCGCAACCGTGCGAACTCACGGGGCGCGGGCGGGTGGCACGCCGGTCGCTCTCATGAGGGGAGCGGGTGCTCCCGCCGAGCCCCGAAGGAGGCCACGCGATGACGACCTCGATGCGCTCCACGCTCCTCGATCCCCGGGGGAGGCGGCCATGACGCCCCGGCTCGCGAAGGGGATCTTCTGGATCGGGACCCTCTCCTCGCTCGTGGTGTTCCTCGCGATGACGGTCCACACGCACCGCTCGTTCGACGCCCTCACCCACGCCGACGCGCTCGACGCGCGGGTCGTGGAGGGGAAGCGCGCCTTCGAGCGGCACAACTGCAACGACTGCCACACGATCCTCGGCTTCGGCGCGTACTACGCCCCCGACCTGACCCGCGCCCACGCCCGGCTCGGCGAGGACGGGATCCGGCGGCGCCTCGAGGCGCCCGAGGTCCTCTTCGCCGACTCGTACCGGAAGATGCCGCAGCAGCACCTCTCGCCGCGGGAGATCGAGGACCTCGTGGTCTTCCTGGGCTGGGTCTCGAACATCGAGAACCACGACTGGCCGCCGCAGGACTCGCCGAACCGGTGGAAGCGCTCCACCGAGCGGATCCTCGCGGGCGCCGCGATGTCGCCCGCCGCCGCGCTCGTGAAGCAGGAGAGCTGCCTCGAGTGCCACGCGATCGGCGGGACCGGCGGCGGCGCCGGCCCGCGGCTCGAGTGGATCGGCGGGCGGCGCGACGCGGAGTGGGTGGCGCGCTACCTCGCGAACCCCGGGGCGGTGTTTCCGGGCTCGCGGATGCCCGCGTACCCGAACCTCTCCGAGGGGCAGCGACTCATGATCGGCGAGTTCGTCGTCGGCCTCGCCGCCAGCGGGAGGACGCCATGACGGCCACGGTCTACCGGAGCCAGCGGATCGCGTACTGGTACTTCGCGCTCGCGCTGGTGCTCTTCGCGCTGCAGATCGTGGTGGGGCTCTGGATCGCCCTCCAGTACGTCGTGACGATCCCGCAGGGCGTCGTGGACGTGTTCCCGTTCTCGACCGCCCGCGCGATGCACACGAACCTGCTCGTGCTCTGGCTGCTGCTCGGCTTCATGGGGGCGACCTTCTACCTCGTGCCCGAGGAGGCCGGGACCGAGCTCGCCTGGCCGAGGCTCGCCGTGGTCCAGCTCGTCGTCCTCGCCGCGACTGGCGTCACGGCGCTCGTCGGGTTCTTCTTCGGGTGGACGCAGGGGAGGCCGCTCCTCGAGATCCCGACGGAGCTCGACTTCGTCGTGGTCGCGGCGGCGCTCGCGTTCCTCGCGAACGTCGGCGTCACCCTCCAGCGCGCGCGCCGCTGGAACGCGGTGCAGGGCACGCTGCTCGGCGGGCTCGTCTTCCTCGCCGCCATGTACCTCTTCGGCATGCCGTTCTACCGGAACCTCGCCGTCGACTGGTACTACTGGTGGTGGGTCGTCCACCTCTGGGTCGAGGGCGCGTGGGAGCTCATCACCGCCGCGATGGCCGCGTTCATGCTGCTGAAGCTGACCGGCGTCGACCGGCGCGTCGTCGAGAAGTGGCTCTACGTCGAGCTCGGGCTGTTCCTCTTCACGGGCATCGCCGGGACCGGCCACCACTACTACTGGCTCGGCGCGCCGAGGGCGTGGCTCTGGATCGGCGGCGCCTTCTCCGCCCTCGAGCCGCTGCCGATCCTGCTCATGGTGTGGGACACCTGGCGCGCCGCGAAGGACAAGCCGGGCGCGCTCCAGCCCAGGCTCACCTGGGTCTACGTGGGCGGCATGGCGATCCTGCACTTCGTCGGCGCGGGGCTCTTCGGGTTCGCCCACACGCTGCCTCAGATCAACTACTACACGCACGGCAGCCAGGTGACCGTCTCCCATGGCCACCTCGCGTTCTACGGCGCGTACGCGCTCCTGAACCTCTCGTTCTTCTACTTCGCGATCCCGCGCATCAAGGGGCTCCCGGGCGGCCGCTACGACGAGCGCGCCGGGCACTGGGGCTTCTGGCTGACGAGCCTCGGCGTCGTCGGCATGAGCCTCGCGTTCGCGGTCGCGGGCGTCCTCCAGACGTACCTGGAGCGCGTCCGCGGCGAGCCCTTCATGATCGCGCAGCAGCCGATGCGGTTCTGGATGCTGATCGTGTTCCTCCACGGCCTCGTCGTGCTCGCCGGCGTGCTCACGACGGTGACGCACCTCCTCACGCTCCGGCCGGAGCGCGTCGCCGAGGTGGTGCCCATCGACGCGGGCGGCGCCGCGCCGCGCGCGGCCGGGACGGCGTGAGCGGCGAGCGTCACGGGTCCGACGCGCTCGCCCAGCCGGGCGCGTCGGACAGCATCAGCTCGAGCCACGCGGGCAGCCCGGGCGCGGGGCTCGTCACCCTCCCCGGATCCTCGAGCGTCGGGTGCCCGTCGCCCTGCGTGAAGAAGTAGCGGCCGTTCGGCGACGGGTCGAGCACCGTCGTCCCGAGCCGCCGCAGCTCGGTCTCGAACTGGGCGGCGGGCATCAGCCCGAACACCGGCGTCGGGGACAGGGTGATGTTCCCGTAGAACCCGCGGATCACCGCGTCCTGGAGGTGCGAGATGAGCGCGATCCGGTCGGAGGGGTAGCGGCGCACCAGCTCGCGCAGCCCCTGCGACATGTCCTCGCGGCACGACGGGCAGAACGGATCGAGCGACGCGCCGAGGTTCCAGCTCGCGTACCAGGCCGCGCGCGTCGAGGACGGGATCGCGTCCCCGGCGAGCGGCGGCGCCGAGTCGTCGACGAGGTACGTCCGCGCGGCGGGCCAGCGTGCGCGGAACGCGGTGTAGTTCGCGAGCGCGCCGAAGCCGCCGCCCGAGGACCCGGCGACGACGAGCTTCCCCGGCCGCGGGAAGGTCGGGCCGAGCCGCTTCAGGTACGCGAGCACGTTCGCCCGGCCCACGTGGTGCCAGGTGACGCTCTCTCCGCCCGGGACCGGCGGCCGGTAGGTCGTGACCTTGTCGCCGCCGTGGACGTCCCCCGTGCAGTACGGCACGAACACCACCGTCGCGTCGCGGAACGACGGCGGGAGCTTCTCGCGGCGGACCCAGGACTCCGGGTAGCGCGCGTAGATGTCCTGGGAGAAGTCGGCGGGGCCGAACGGCCCGGCGATGGCGGTCTTGTCGAGGAGCGGCGCCGCGCCGCCGCAGGTGAACCAGTCCCAGCACGCGCCGCCTCCTTGCAGGAAGACCACGACGTCCGTGCTCGACTCGGGGCCCCAGCTGATCGCGAGCCCGGTCGTGCTCGTCCCGAAGCGGTAGCGGCCCGTCGCCGGGTCGGCGACGGCGTCGGTGCAGGTCGAGTCCGGGAACGCCACCCAGCGCCAGCCGTCCGCGCCCGCGATGGGCGCCCCGTCGGTGCGCGCGATGGCGGCGCCGTCCTGCGCAGCGGGCGCGGCCGCGGGCGAGTCGTCGCCGCACGCCGGGAGGAGCGAGAGGAGGACCGCCAGGAGCGGCAGGAGGGCGAGGGGGCGGGCCGCCCGCCGGGACCGGGGCGTCATGCCGGGAAGCTAAGGCGGCCGCGGCAGGGCGAGCGGCCGGGACGGGGCACGCCGGGGGCTCCCCTGACCGCTGCCGCGGGGGGGTCCCCGCCTCAGGTTGAGCCAGGGAGGGGCGGACGCATGGCCGGCGACGGCGACGACATCCCCGCGGTGGAGCTCATCTCCGCGCTCGCGCGCCTCGATCTCGAGGCGGCGCTCGCCTACGAGGCCGCCGCCGGCATGGCGCAGGGCGACGGGGACCTCGCGGAGAACCTCCGTGCGTTCGCCCGCGACCACCGCTCGCACCTCGAGGCGCTGAACGAGACGCTCGAGGCGGAGGGGGATGCGCCGGTCGGGCCGGACGCGGGCGTCGCCGGGGCGGTGCTCGCGGGGCTCCTCGGCCTGACCGGGCCGCTCGGCTCGGACGTGGTCGTCGTGACGCTCCTCGGGAACGAGCAGCTCACGAACCTCGCCTACGACGCGGCCCTCTCCTACGACTGGGACGAGGAGACCGGCGGGATGCTGCGGCGGTTCCAGCAGGACGAGGAGCGCCACGTCGCGTGGCTCGCCGAGAAGCACGAGCGGCTCGGCGGGACCACCCGCGAGCCGCCCGGACCTCCTCCGTCGGCTTAGGCTCAGGAGAGCGGGATCGGCACCGGCCGGCTCTCGGCGGCGCGCGGCGCACCTCCGGAGGCGGCCGCCCGCGCCGGCGCCTGGACCTTCTCGGCCGACGGCATCGTCGTCTGCCCCTGGAACACGACCCCTCGCTCGAGCGAGAAGGAGGGCGTCTCGACGTCGCCGCGCACGCGCGCGGGGGC
>JAHWYA010000225.1 GCA_020028115.1 Anaeromyxobacter sp. | reverse complement strand
CTCCGTCGGTGAACCTGCAGACCCTCCTGCTCTCGACGTCCGGCGCGGTCCGCCGGCTCGAGGCGCTGCTCGCGGGCGGCGCTCCCGAGGCCGCGGCCGCCCCCGCGGCGCCCGCCGCCCCGGCGCGGTCGGGCGCCCTCCACAGGCTCGTCGGCGAGATCGACGCCGCCATCGAGCGGAGCGGGGGAGATCGCTTCAAGCTCCGCGGGCGGATGGCGCTCATGGCGGGGTTCGCCCTCGACCTCGTCGATCCGGACGCTCCCGACGATCCCGCGCAGCTCCAGAAGCTCAAGACGGCGGCGTCCGTCGTGCTGGGCAGGCCCTTCTAGCCGCGAGGAACCCGACCATGCGCTCCCTCTCGATCCGCGCCAAGCTCGTCGTCGCGATCGTCCTCATCATGGCCGTCTCCGCGGCCGCCAGCACCGCGCTCGTGCGGGCGCTGTACGTCCGCAGCTCGCGCGCCGCCTCCGCCGAGGCGCTGCGCGGCGCCGCCGCGGCGTACGCGGAGCTCGAGCGGGCCGAGATCGCCCGCATGGCGGCGATCGTCGACACGCTCGCGGCCCACCCCGGGATCCGCGACGCGTTCGCCGCGCGCGACCGCGACCGGCTCCAGGAGATCGCCGCGCCGATCCACGCCACGCTGAAGGGCGAGCACGGCATCGGCCACTGGAACTTCGTGGACACCGACACGCGCCGGATGTTCCTGCGCGTTCACCTGCCCGCGAAGCACGGGGACGTCATCGAGCGCGCCACCCTCATCAAGGCGATGGAGCGGCGCGAGATGTCGGCGGGGAAGGAGCTCGGGAAGAGCGCCTTCGCGCTGCGCGTCGGGAAGCCCCTCCTCGTGGAGGGCCGGCTCGTCGGCTACATCGAGCTCGGCGAGGAGATCGACCACTTCCTCGCGCGGATGCGGCAGCAGACCGGAAACGACTTCGCGATGTTCATCTCGAAGAACCTCATCGACGCGTCCGAGTGGGCGCGCACCCGCGGGACCGCCCGCAACGACTGGGAGGACCTCCCCGACGTCGTGGTCGTGAAGGCCACCACGCCGGATCAGCTCGTCGACGGGGCCGCGGTCGCGGGCAACCTCGCGGCCGGCGCGACCCTCGACGAGACGGCCCACGGCGGCGTGGTGTTCGCCCGCGCGGTGTTCCCGGTGCGGGACTCCTCCGGCTCGGTCGTCGGCGGCCTCGTCGTCCGCCACGAGATCACGGCGCTGCACGGGGCGATGTGGCGCGGGCTGCTGGAGGCGATCGCGTTCTTCGTGGCGCTCGCCCTCGTCGCCTCCGTCGTCGCCTACCTGCTCGTGGATCGGATGATCTTCCGCCGGCTGCGCGCGATGATGTCCACGATGGAGGACGCCTCGATGCGCCTCGCGGGCGGCGACTACAGCGTCGCGGCGACGGTGAAGGCCTCGAGCGACGACGAGCTCGGCGGCTTCGAGAGGTTCTTCGCGAACTTCCTCGGCGTGGTCGGGAGCACCATGCGCGCGCTCGTCGAGCGCAACCGGCAGGCTCGTCCGCCCGCGTCGCCGCAGGCGCCGCCCTCCCGCCTCGGGTGACGTAGGGGCACCGGCGGCGCTCCCCCCGGGCCGCTCCGGTGATCCGGGGCGGCCCTTCGCTTATGCAGGGGGCGTGGCCCGCCTCTCCCGCGCCGTCCCGGAGAACGCTCCCGGCGACCTGTTCGTCGACGACGCCTGCATCGCGTGCGACACCTGCCGCGCGCTCGCCGGGGAGACGTTCGCCGGCGACGAGGACGAGCGCGCCTTCGTCGGCCGGCAGCCGGCCGGGCCGGAGGAGCGGCGCCGGGCCCTCCTCGCCCTGGTCGCCTGTCCGGTCGCGGCGATCGGCTCGCGCTCGAAGGAGGGCGTCGCCGAGGCCGCGAGCGGGTTTCCGGACCCCTTCGCGCCGGGCGTGCTGCGCTGCGGATACGCGGCCGAGTCGTCCTTCGGGGCGGCGAGCTGGCTCGTGCTGCGGCCGGACGGGAACGTGCTCGTGGACTCGCCGCGCTTCGCCGCGCCGCTCCGGGCGCGCCTCGAGGCGCTGGGCGGCGTCCGCACGATGTTCCTCACGCACCGCGACGACGTCGCCGACCACCGCCGGTGGCGCGAGGCGCTCGGCTGCGAGCGGGTGCTGCACGCGCGCGACGTCTCGGGGTCGACCCGCGACGTCGAGCGGCGGCTCGAGGGCGACGACCCGGTGCCGCTCGGGCCCGGCCTCCTCGCCGTCCCGGTCCCCGGCCACACCGCCGGCTCGGCCGCGCTCCTCGTCGACGACACCTACCTCTTCACGGGCGATCACCTCTGGGGCGACGCCGCGGGGCGCCTCGGCGCGTCGCGCGCGGTCTGCTGGTGGGACTGGGACGCCCAGGCGGCGTCGATGGAGCGGCTCGCCGCGCTGCGGTTCGAGTGGGTGCTCCCCGGCCACGGCCGGCCGTGGCGCGGCGCCTCCGCCGCGGTGGCGTCCGCGGAGGTCGCGGCGCTGGCGCGCGAGATGCGCGGGGTCACAATCCGAAGTGGGCGGGGCTGAGCCCCTTCCACTCGCAGTACGCGCGCAGCTCCTTCTTCACGAGCCCCCAGGTCATCGCGACGGCGACGAGGTCGTCGGCGAAGCCGAGGGGCACGAGGAAGTCGGGGATGAGGTCCACCGGCGAGACGACGTAGACGACGGCCGCCGCGAGGGCCGCGACCGCGCGCCAGGGCACCTTGCGGTAGCTCCCGTTGGCGTAGTCCTTCAGCACCATCCACAGGAGCCGCAGCTTCGACCGGAGCGCGCCCGGCGTCCGCCGCGCCCACCACGGGGGACGCTCGAGGAACCGGCCGGCCGCGTCGGCGTGGCCGGGGATCGAGGCGGGCGTGATGTCCTCCGCCTCTCGGGCGAGGTCCTTCGCGGCGGCGTCGCGGCAGGAGAGACACTCCGCGTTCGAGCCGAGGGGCCGGCCGCAGGCGGCGCAGGGGCGTGGGGCCATGGCCCGATGGTAACCGGCCCGGGCGCGGACGGCGCGCGGGACCTCGGGGGCTCGTCCCCCCGGGGGTGGGCGCTACCGCGCCTTGCGCGTGGGGGTCTTCTCGCCCGCGGGCGCGGAATCGATCGGCACGGTCTTGTGGAACTTCCGGTAGTCGATGACGCGCCGGCCGTCCTCGCGCAGGCGCACGATCTCGCGAAACCGGACGTTCCAGCGGATCCGGCTCGCCGGGTAGACGTGCCGCGCGTGGACCGTCTTCACGAGCCCCTCGTCGAAGCCCGAGATGTTCACGAGGACCTCGGCCTCGCTCCCCTCGAGCGACCCCGCGGTCTCGCCGGAGAGCGGGCTCCCGCGGTCGATCGGGTGCATCGCGGTCCAGGCGTGGGAGAAGAGCGCGGAGCCGCCGCGGACGAGGGCGAGGTCGTGGGCGCGCCGGACCACCTCGCCGTCGTGCAGCTCGTTCCGGACCAGCATGACCGAGACCTTCGCGTCGACGATGTGGCTCCGCCGCTCGTTCGCCATGCGGAACATGAGGGCCTCGCCGCCGTCGTGCGGCGCGACGACCGCCACGTCGGAGAAGAGGACGCGCGCGCGGACGAGCGAGAACTTCGCGAGGACGAGGCCGGAGGCGATGACGAGCTCCGCCCACCGCACGAAGCCCTCGAGGCCGTGCAGCCCGGAGAGCGCGAGCGCGCGCGGCGAGAGCGCCGGGCCGGAATCGGGGGGCGCCTCGGCCGCCGCGACGAGCGCGGCCAGGAACCCGTCGCCCGAGAAGATCCGGGCCGACACGAGGAGCCGGAGGGCCGCGAAGATCGCCACCGTCCCGAAGTACACGACGGCGTAGACGAGGAGGAGCCGCCCCCACGAGCCCGTCACGAGCTGGTGGTAGAGGTCGCGCGCGGGCCGCCGCCGGAGCCCGACGACGTCCACGCCGCCGCCGCCGCTGTGCCCGAAGACGCGCGTCGATCCGAGTCCGCCCATGCGGGAGATGATACCCGCCCCTGCCCGCTCGGGGCGAGCGCAGGCCGCAGCCGGACGAGGCTGTCCCGGAGCGAGTGTCCCCCCGCCTAGGAAATCGCGCGGAGCCCTTCGTCGAACGGGCGGCGAACGACGCCGCGCTCCGTCACGATGGCGGTCACGAGCGCCGAGGGCGTCACGTCGAACGCGGGGTAGCGGGCGAGGACGCCGACCGGCGCGATCCGCTGCCCGGCGATGGTGACGACCTCCTCGGAGGCGCGCTCCTCGATCGGGATCGCGCCCCCGGTCGGCGTCTCCAGGTCGACCGTGGACCAGGGCGCGGCCACGTAGAACGGCAGGTGGTGGTGGGACGCCAGCACCGCGAGGGAGTAGGTCCCGATCTTGTTCGCGACGTCGCCGTTCGCCGCGATCCGGTCGGCGCCCACGACCACGCAGGCGATCTCGCCGCGCGCCATGAGCCACCCCGCCATCCCGTCGGTGAGGACGGTGACGGGGATCCCGTCGCGCTGCAGCTCCCAGGCGGTGAGCCGGGCGCCCTGCAGGAACGGGCGGGTCTCGTCGGCGAAGACGGAGATCGCGTTCCCCCCCTCGACGGCGGCGCGCACCACCCCGAGGGCGGTGCCGTAGCCCGCCGTCGCGAGCGCGCCGGCGTTGCAGTGGGTGAGGACCCGGGCGCGCGGCGGGATGAGCGGCGCGCCCAGGGCGCCGATGCGGCGGCACGCGGCCTCGTCCTCGTCGCGGATCGCCTGCGCCTCGTGGAGCAGGACCTCCGCGCCGAGGCCGATCCGGCGCGCCATCCGCCGCACCGCCCAGGCGAGGTTCACCGCGGTGGGGCGCGCGTGCGCGAGCCGGTCCGCCGC
>JAHWYA010000224.1 GCA_020028115.1 Anaeromyxobacter sp. | reverse complement strand
GCGCCTCGTTCCGGGCGCCCGGTGAGCGGCCGCCCGCCGCCGCGCTGCGCCCGGCGTTCGAGCGCGGGAAGGCGCTCGTGCGCTCGGCCGTGCTCGGCGAGGCGCTCGAGGCGCCGCCCGGCGCCCGGGCCGTCTACTGCGACCCCGGCTTCCTCGCGCTCGGGTTCCTGGCGGAGGAGCTGCTCGGGGACCGGCTCGCCGCGCTCGCCGACGCGCGGATCTTCCGGCCGCTCGCGCTCGCCGACACGTTCTTTCTCGACGGCCTCGCGCCCGGGGAGGCGGCGGCGCGCGCGAGAGGCCGCTCGTTCGCGCCGACCGAGCGCTGCGAGCACCGCCACGAGGTCAACCAGGGCACGGTGAACGACGACAACGCCTGGGCGATCGGCGGCGGTGCCGGGCACGCGGGCGTCTTCTCCACGGCGCGCGACGTCGCCGCCTTCGGTCAGGCATGGCTCGACGCCCTCCACGGGAGGCGGAGCGTCGTCCCCGGCGCCGTCGCGGAGGAGTTCGCGCGGCGCGACCGGACGCCCGGGACGACCCGGGCGCTCGGCTGGGACACGCCGTCGGAGGAGGGCTCGTCGCTCGGGACCCGGCTCGGCCGGAAGGGTCGCGGGGCGATCGGGCACCTCGGCTTCACCGGCACGTCGCTCTGGATCGACGTCGAGCGCGGGGTGGTGGTCGCGCTCCTCACGAACCGGGTGCACCCCACGCGGGAGAACGAGCGAATCCGGGCGTTCCGGCCGCGGTTCCACGACGCGGTGGCGGAGGCCCTGGGTATCGGGTAGGACCGCTCGGCCGCGCGAACGTGGTCGTGGACGTGGACGTGGACGTGGACGTGGACGTGGACGGAGAGCGCTCGTGATCGATTGGCCGAAAGTTCGTCGCATCCACCTCATCGGCGTCGCCGGCACGGGCATGGGCTCGTTCGCGGGCATGCTCAAGGCGGCCGGGCACGAGGTGACGGGCTCGGACGAGAACGTCTACCCGCCGATGTCGACGCAGCTCGAGCGGTGGGGGATCGAGGTGCTGACGCCCTACCGGGCGGAGAACCTCGACCGTGCCCGCCCGGACCTCGTCGTCGTCGGCAACGTCGTGCGCGCGGTGAACCCCGAGGCGGAGGCGATGCGCGCCCGCGGCCTCCCGCACGTCTCGTTCCCGGCGGCGCTCGGCGAGCGGTTCATCGCGCCGCGCCACGGCGTCGTGGTCGTGGGCACGCACGGGAAGACCACCACCTCCGCCATGTTGGGCGCCCTCCTCCACCACGCGGGGCGCGATCCGTCCTTCCTCGTCGGCGGCGTGACCCGCGACTTCGACTCGAACTTCAGGCTCGGCGCGGGTCCGCACTTCGTCGTGGAGGGCGACGAGTACGACACGGCCTACTTCGACAAGGGACCGAAGTTCCTCCACTACCGGCCGCGGACCGCGATCTTCACGAGCTGCGAGCTCGACCACGCCGACATCTACCGGGACGAGGCGCACTACGAGAGCGCCTTCGAGAAGTTCGTGGACCTCGTCCCCGCGGACGGGTTCGTCGCGGCCTGCGCGAGCTACGAGAGCGTGCTGCGCATCGCGCGCCGCGCGCGCGCCAGGGTGGAGACCTACGCGGTCGACGCGTCCGGCGCCGACTGGGAGGCGCGCGGGCTCGCGCTCGCCGCCGACGGGGCGCGGTTCACGCTCGTCCGGCGCGGCGCGGCCCTCGCCGACGTCCACCTCCCGGTGGGCGGCGCGCACAACGTCGAGAACGCCCTCGGGGTCGCGGCGGCGGCGGCGGCGCTCGGGCTCTCCCCCGCGGAGATCGCGGCGGGCCTCGCCGCCTTCCGCGGCGTGAAGCGGCGCCAGGAGGTCCGCGGCACCGCCGCCGGCGTCGTCGTCGTGGACGACTTCGCCCATCACCCGCGCGCCGTCGAGAAGACGCTCGCCGCCGTCCGCGGCTCGTACCCGGGCGCGCGCCTCCTCGCCGCGTTCGAGCCGCGCTCGAACACGAGCCGGCGGAACCTCCACCAGGCGCAGTACGCCGCGCCTTCGACGTGGGGCGGCGCGGCGGAGGTGTTCCTCCTCCGGCCCGCCCCGACCGACCGGGTGCCGGAGGCGGAGCGGCTCGATCTCGACGCGGTGACGCGCGACCTCGCGGCGGCGGGCCAGCCCGCGCGCACGTTCGCGGCGGTGGACGAGATGGTCCCCGCGATCGTCGCCTCGGCGCGGCCGGGCGACGTCGTCGTCGCCATGTCGAACGGCGCGTTCGGCGGGATCTGGGGGAAGCTGCTGGACCGGCTGCGCGGCAAATAGACCTGGACCTGGACTTGGTCCTGGTCCTCGACCTCGAACCAGCCGTGCGACGTGCGTTCGCCGTCAGAGCGCGTTACCCATCCCGCGTGAGCACCTCCCGCCCGCCCTCGCTCGGCCTCCGTCACGCCGCGCTCAAGATTTGCGACCTCGCGGCGGCGGAGGACTTCTTCGTGCGGGTGCTCGGGTACGAGGTCGCCTGGCGGCCCGATCCGGAGAACGTGTACCTGCGCCGGAGCGCGGACGACGTCGCGCTGCACCGCGTGGCCGCCCCGGCGGGGAAGGGGATGCTCGACCACCTCGGCCTGTTCGTGGCGCGGGCGGAGGACGTCGACGAGTGGGAGCGGCACCTCGACGCGTGCGGGGCGCGCATCGTCGCGCGGCCGAGGACGCACCGCGACGGCGCGAGGTCGCTGTACGTGGAGGGCCCCGAGGGGATCGTGGTGCAGGTGCTTCATCACCCCGCGGCGACTGGAGGCCGATGACCGCAGCCGCAACCGCTGAGCCGCAGCCGCAACCGCTGAGCCGCTGACCGCAACCGCTGACCGCAACCGCAACCGCAGCAAAACAGAAGGGCCCGACCTCTCGGCCGGGCCCTCGGGTGTTACCTCACGCCCGTTGGCTCCGGGCTACCGATGGCACTCCTTGCACATCGCGTTCTTCGACACGTCCGAGAGCTTGAACTGGTCGAGGAACTTCTTCGGGTGCGGGTTGTTCCCCGCGCCGCCGAGCGACGTGGAGCGGTGGCAGGTGAGGCAGGAGTTCATCGGCCCGCGCTGATCGTGGCAGCCGGCGCACGACGAGATGTCGCGGCGCGCGTCGAGCTTGTGCCGCCCGCCGTCGCCCGGGACCGTGTTCGCCCAGCCGCTCGCGTGGGAGAGCGGCCGCACGCGGTCGCCGGTCGCCGACGGCGAGAAGTTGTTCGCCGTGTGGCAGGCGTCGCAGAACGCCGAGCCGTGGCAGCGGCGGCAGCTCGCCGGGTTCGCGCTCGCGTCCACCATGTGGCGGGACACGTAGTCCCCGCGGTGGATGAACGCGCGGTCGACGCGCTCCGGGAAGATCGTCTCGAGCCGCGCCGGCGCCGTGGCGGGCGAGTGGCACCCCGCGCAGTAGGTCTGATCGTGGCACTGCGCGCAGCTCTCGGCGGAGGGCCGCGCGAGCGCGCCGTGCATCGCGAGCCAGTTCCCCTCGTGGCGGAAGGCGCTCTCCGGCCGGTAGCCCTTGAGATCGACGTGGCACGGCGTGCAGCGCGCCTCCGCGAACTCCTGCTGGTGGTGGTGGCAGGAGGTGCACGCCGCCATCGGCGGCGTCGCCGGCTCGGTGTCGCCCTTCTCCGGCACCTTCACGTGGCACTTCTTGCAGTCCTGCACCCGCTTCAGGTGGTCGGCGTGCGAGAAGTTGAAGCGGTAGCCCCGGTCACGCGCCGGCACCTTGAGCTTCGGCTCGGCGTCGTGGCAGTCGGAGCAGAGCTTCTGCTTCGTCACGTTCGCCGGGATCTTCACGTGCCGGGCGGCGGGGTCGAGGCGGGTCGCCTTCGCCATGTCGTGGCAGGAGACGCAGGCGACGTCGGCGTCGACGTGGGTCCCGTGCGGGAAGACGTACGCCGGCTGGCTCGACGGGTACGCCTCCTTCACCGGCTTGTAGCCGCACGCGGCGGCGAGGGCGGCGAGGAGGAGGACGGGGATCCGGGAGTTCATCACCGCACCTCCGTCTTCCGGTAGGTCTGGTTGTAGACGAGCTTGGCCATGACTTCGAAGGTCTGCTCCATGAACGGGGTCACCCCCGCGCGACCCGAGACCACTCCGGAGAGGCCGCGGAGGAGCTCGTAGCCGAGGGACAAGGTGCCGGTGACGGCGAGGTCTTCGCCGTTCACCTGCTCGCGGAACGAGTGGAGGAGCACGTCCGCCGCGGCGAACGCGCGCCCGAGCTCGCGGCGGCCGAAGAGCCGGCCGCCGACGTAGCCGTTGTCGAGCGCGTCGAGGAAGAACCCCTCGACGCCGGCGAGGGTGGGCCCGCGCTGCCACTCGACGCGCGCGTCGGCCTCGTGGCCGAGCTCCGTCTTGCCCTCCTCCCGCGCCGGCTCGATGATCGCGTGGTAGGTCGCGCCCGCGCGGAGGCCGCGCCCGAGCCGCACCGTCGCGCCGCCGCCGAAGGACTGCCGCTCCTCCGCCGAGAACACCGACAGGATGGAGTTGCGGGCGAGGAGGAGGTCCGGCGCGACGTAGCGGTAGTCGGCCTCGACCTGGATGAGGCGCGTGGCGGTCCAGTCCGCGCGGACGACCGCCTCGGACGTGCGGCGATCGTAGAGCGAGTAGGAGCCGAAGGCGGCGACCACGAGCGGATCGATGAGGCGGAGCCGCGCGTCGACGCCGGCCTCCTGCCGGACGGGGTCGCCGCCGTCCTCCACGAGGTTCACGGAGGCGCCGAGGTCGACGCCGCGCCCCGGCGTGCCCGGGATCGCGAGGGACCACCCGAGGCGGCCGCCGGCGGCGAGGTCGCCGCCGACCGCGTTCCAGCTCACGATCGACGA
>JAHWYA010000223.1 GCA_020028115.1 Anaeromyxobacter sp. | reverse complement strand
GCGGGGGTCACCGGCACCGCGCGGACGGTGGGCGCCGCCCTCGCGCCCCTCGCGGCCGGGCCGCTCTACGCGAGCGCGTCGCTCGCCGCCGCGCCCTTCGTGATCGCGGGCGCGCTGAAGGTCCTCTACGACCTCGCGCTGTGGCGGGGATTCCGCCATCTGCCGGCGGACGCCGACGGCGGGAGGCGTGAGCGAGCGGGGGGTTCGGGGGGGCGCGAGCCGAGCGAAGGCGAGGCGAGTGGCCACCCGTACAAGTAGTATCCGCCCCCGTGAAGCGCACGAGCCGCTCCCTCACCGTCGTCGCCCTGCTCCTCGGCCTCTTCCTCGCCGCGATGGAGATGACGGTCGTCTCCACCGCCATGCCCACGGTCGTCGCCGAGCTCGGCGGGCTGCCGCTCTACGCGTGGGCGTTCGCCGCCTACCTCCTCGCCACCACGGTGAGCGTCCCGATCTGGGGGAAGCTCGCGGACCTCCGCGGCCGGAAGCCCGTGCTCCTCGCGGGCATCGGCCTGTTCCTCGCGGGCTCGCTCGCCTGCGGCTCGGCGGGCTCGATGGCCGCCCTCATCGCCTGGCGGGCGGTGCAGGGGCTCGGCGCTGGCGCGCTGCAGCCGGTCACCTTCACCATCGTCGGCGACCTGTTCGACGTCCACGAGCGCGGGCGGATGCAGGGGCTCTTCGGCGCGGTCTGGGGCATCGCCGGCCTGGTGGGGCCGCTCGTCGGCGGCGCGATCGTGCACACCGTCGGGTGGCGCTGGATCTTCTGGGTGAACGTCCCCTTCGGCCTCGCGAGCGCCGCGGTGCTCGCGATCGCCTACCACGAGCGGCCCGAGCGCCACGAACACCGGCTGGACGTCGCCGGCGCGGCCCTGCTCTCCGTCGCGGTCGTGGCGACGCTGCTCGCCGCCCGCTCGCGCGGGACGGGGATCGTCGCGATCCCCGTCGCGCTCGCGGCCGCCGCCGCGTTCCTCGCGGTCGAGCGCCGGGCCCGGGAGCCGCTCGTCCCGCTGGACCTGTTCGGCACGCGGGTGATGGCGACCGCCTCGCTCGCGGGGACGCTCATGGGCGCGGCGATGTTCGGCACCGTCACCTTCGTGCCGCTCTGGGTCCAGAGCGTCCTCGGCCGGCCGCCCACCGCCGCCGGCTGGGCCATCGCGCCGATGGCGCTCGGCTGGCCCATCGCGAGCACGATCGCGGGCCGCCTCGTCCCACGGCTCGGCTTCCGGCCTCTCCTCGTCACCGGGTTCGCCACCTGCGTCGTCGCGCTGGCGCTCGCCGCCGCGTTGCTCGGGCCGGGCACGCCGCTCCTGGCGGTGATGGGGATCATGTTCCTCTACGGGGCCGGCATGGGCATCGCGAACCCGCCGCTCCTCATCGCGATCCAGACGAGCGTCCCCTGGAACCGGCGCGGCGTCGCGACCGCCTCGACCATCTTCTTCCGCACCATCGGCGGGACGCTGTCGGTCGGCATCCTCGGCGGGGTCCTCGCCCACGCGCTCGCCGGCGCGGGCGCGAAGCCGGCGCTCGTCCAGAAGCTCCTCGGGCCGGAGCGGGCCGCGCTCGACCCCGCCGTGATCGCGCCGCTCGCCGGGGCGCTCCAGGGCGCGATGTCGGTGGTGTTCTGGGCGGGCGCGGCCATCGCGCTCGCCGCGTTCGTGGCGGTGCTCGCGTTCCCGCACGTGCCCGTAGCGCTGCCCGGCGCGGTGCCCGGCGCGGCGTCGCGCCCCGAGCCCGCCCAGCGCGCCGAGTAGCGGCTACGCCTTCGCGGCGGCGGCGAGGCCGCGCTCGAGGTCGGCGACGAGGTCGTCGACGTGCTCGATGCCGACCGAGGCGCGGATGAGCCCGTCCGAGATCCCGAGCGCCGCCCGCGTCGCGGCGGGCACCGAGGCGTGGGTCATGATCGCGGGGTGCTCGATCAGGCTCTCGACGCCCCCGAGCGACTCCGCGCACGCGAAGATCCGCACGGCGCGGAGGAACGCCGTCGCGGCCGGGAGCCCGCCGCGGAGGACGAAGGTCACCATCCCGCCGAACCCCGACATCTGCCGCCGGGCGAGGTCGTGCTGCGGGTGGGACGGGAGCCCCGGGTACGCGACGCGCTCGACCTGCGGGTGGCGCTCGAGGAAGCGCGCGATCGCGAGGGCGTTCGTGGCGTGCCGCTCCATCCGCACCGGCAGCGTCTTCAGCCCGCGGAGCACGAGGAACGCGTCCATCGGCGAGGGGATCCCGCCGACCGCGTTCTGCAGGAACGCCAGGCGCGCGTGGAGGTCGTCGTCCGAGGTGACGACGGCGCCGCCCACCACGTCGGAGTGGCCGTTCAGGTACTTCGTGGTCGAGTGGACGACCGCGTCGATCCCGAGGGCGAGGGGGCGCTGGAAGAACGGCGTCGCGAAGGTGTTGTCGACGACGGTCCGCGCGCCGTGGGCCCGCGCGATCCTCGCGACCGCGGCGAGGTCCACGAGCTTCAGCAGCGGGTTCGTCGGGCTCTCGATCCAGACGAGGCGCGTCTCCTTCCGGAGCGCCCGCTCGACGTTCGCGGGGTCCGTCATGTCGACCGCGTCGAACGAGACGCCGTGGCGCCGGAACACCTTGTCGAAGATCCGGAACGTGCCGCCGTAGACGTCGTCCGAGGCGAGGACGTGGTCGCCCGCCGAGAGGAGGTGGAGGACCGCGTCCGTCGCGGCGAGCCCCGAGGCGAAGGCGAGCCCGTGCCGGCCGCCCTCGAGCGCGGCGAGGCAGCCCTCGAGCGCGTCGCGCGTCGGGTTCCGCGTGCGCGAGTACTCGAACCCCTTGTGGCCGCCCGGGCCGTCCTGGACGTAGGTCGAGGTGAGGTAGACGGGCGTCATGATCGCGCCCGTCGTCGGGTCCGGCGCCTGGCCGGCGTGGATCGCGAGGGTCTCCGGGTGGAGCGTCTCGTCCGCCATCCGCGCCTACTTGAGCCGCTCGCCGAGGAACTCGATCAGGTCGATCTTGGTGAGGATGCCGGTCACCTTCTCGCCCTCCTTCACCACCGCCACGTTGTCGTCGTTGAAGATCTCGCGCAGCCGCCCGACGGGGGTGTCGAGGCCGACCACGCCCTGCACCGGCTGGACGAGCGGCTCCACCACCTCCGAGAGCCGGTGCTTGCCCTCCAGGAGGAAGTTGAGCAGGTCGTACTCGTGGATCATCCCGATCGCGCGGCCGGCGTCGTCGACGACGGGGAGCTGGGAGACGTCGTTGTCGCGCATCCGCTTCACGACCGCCTCGACCTTCTCGGTGCGGCGGGCGGTGAGGACCGGGGTGCGGCGCCGGCCGAGGACGTCCTTCACCGTGGCGGACGAGACGGGGCCCTCGCCCTCGACGGGGAAGCCGTTGTCGCGCATCCACTCGTCCGAGAAGAACTTGGAGACGTAGGAGCGGCCGCCGTCCGGGAGCGGGACGACGACGGTCTTGCCCGCGCCGAGCTCGCGCGCGACCTGGAGGGCGACGTGGACCGCCGCGCCGGAGGAGCCGCCGGCGAAGATGCCCTCCTCGCGGGCGAGGCGCCGCGTCATCGCGAAGGCCTGCGCGTCGGTGACCTGGCGCACGTCGTCGAGGACCGACAGGTCCATCGCGCCGCACATCATGTCCTCGCCGATGCCCTCGACCTTGTAGACGTGGGGGGTCGACAGCTTGCCGGTCTTGAACATCGAGAAGTAGACGGAGCCGACCGGGTCCGCGCCGACGTTCAGGATCTTCGCGTTCTTCTCCTTGAAGAACTTCCCGCAGCCGCTCATCGTGCCGCCGGTGCCGAGGCCGCAGACGAACGCGTCGAGCCGGCCGCCCGTCTGCTCCCAGACCTCGGGCGCGGTGAGCCGGTAGTGGGCCTCGACGTTGTCGGCGTTGTGGTACTGGTTCAGGTAGAAGCTGTTCGGCGTCTCGGCGGCGATCCGCTTCGCGACCGAGTAGTAGCTCTCCGGCGAGTCGGCCGGGACGTTGGTGGGCGTGACGACGACCTGCGCGCCGAAGGCCTTGAGGGCGTCCTGCTTCTCCTTCGACATCTTGTCCGGCATCGTGAAGACGCAGCGGTAGCCCCGCACGGCCGCGAACATCGCGACGGCCACGCCGGTGTTGCCGCTCGTGTTCTCGACGACGGTCCCGCCGCGCCGGAGCAGCCCGGCCTTCTCCGCCTTCTCGAGGATGAAGACGGCCATGCGGTCCTTGATGGAGCCGCCGGGGTTCAGGTACTCCAGCTTCACGAGCACCGTCGCCGCGTCGGGACCGGCGAGCTTCTGGAGCCGGACGAGCGGGGTGTGCCCGACCGCGGAGAGCACGTTCTCGTAGGTCGACATGTGGCGCTTATACGCACCCGCTCGACACCCCGTCAACGCGCGGAGGAGACGACATGAACGACCCCCAGACGGAAGCCCGGGTCCGCGACGCGGTCTCCCGCGCGACGGGGCGCGACGCCGCGGCGGCGCCCGTCCGGCGCCTCGCCGGGCACGCCTCCATGCGGAGCTACTGGCGCGTCGGGACGCCCTCGGCGGCGGACGCGGCCGGCGCCGCGGTCCCGGCGGGGCGGCGGCCGTCGCACGTGGTGATGGTGATGCCGCCCGACGCCAAGCCCGAGGAGATCACGAAGGGGGCGCCGTCCGCCGTCGATCCGTTCGTCGACGTGCACGGGCTCCTCGCGCGCCTCGGCGTGCGCGTCCCGGAGATCGTCGCCTTCTACCGGGACGACCCGCGCGGCGGGCTCATGGTCCTCGAGGACCTCGGGGACGAGATGCTCGAGACGCGGCTCCTCGCCGGCGCCCCGGCCGAGCCGCTCTACGAGCGGGCGATCGACGCGCTCGCGCGCCTCCG
>JAHWYA010000010.1 GCA_020028115.1 Anaeromyxobacter sp. | reverse complement strand
CCCCGACCTCGACCCCGACCCCGACCCCGACCCCGACCCCGACCCCGACCCCGACCCCGACCCCGACCCCGACCCCGACCCCGACCTCGACCTCGACCCCCAAATAGAAAGAGGCGGGGGCCGAATGGCCCCCGCCTCGAGGTTCCGCCTTGATCGGTCGGGCTACTCCGCGCCGACGCCGAGGTAGGTCCGGAGCTTCTCCTCCTCGAACTTCTCCTGCGCCTCCTTCTCGGGCGTCAGGAGCGAGACCACGATGCCGACCCCGAAGGCCGCCGTCATCGAGAAGATGGCGGGGTTCTTCATCGGGAAGATCGCGTTCTCGAACTTGAGGACGTCCACCCAGACCGTCTTCGAGAGGAGGATCATCGTGCAGGACGACAGCGCGCCGACGAGGATCGACCACACCGCGCCCTGGGTCGTGAACCGCTTCCAGGTGATCGACATGAGCAGCGCGGGGAAGTTCGCGGAGGCGGCGATCGCGAACGCGAGGCCGACCATGAACGCGACGTTCTGGCCCTTGAAGAGGATGCCGAGGCCGACGGCGGCGACGCCGAAGACGACCGTGGCGATCTTCGCCGCCTTCACCTGCTCCTCCTCCGTCGCGTGCCCGCCCTTGATGACGGACACGTAGATGTCGTGGGAGTAGGCGGAGGCGCCGGCGAGCGTGAGGCCCGCGACCACCGCGAGGATCGTCGCGAAGGCGACCGCCGCGATGAAGCCGAGGAACGCCGTGCCGCCGAGGAGCTCGGCGAGGAGCGGGGCGGCCATGTTGCCGCCGCCGCCGAACGCCGGCAGCTTGATCGTGTCGCGGGAGACCAGGACCGACGCGCCGAACCCGACGATCGGGATGATCACGTAGAAGTAGCCGATGAGGCCGGTGGCGTAGAGCACCGACTTCCGGGCGGCCTTCGCGTCCGGCACCGTGTAGAACCGCATGAGGATGTGCGGGAGGCCGAGGAGGCCGAACATGAGCGCGAGGCCGAGGGAGACGGCCTCGATGGGGCTCGCCACGATGCCGCCCGGCTGGAGGGCCGTGGGGCCGTACTTGGCCACGACCTGCGAGTAGAGCTCGGTCGGGCTCCAGTTGAACTTGGAGAGGGTGAGCGCGGTGAGGAGCGTCACGCCGACGAGGAGGAGGCCCGCCTTGATGATCTGCACCCAGGTCGTCGCGAGCATGCCGCCGAAGAGCACGTAGGCGAGCATCACGGCGCCGACGATGATCTCGGCGTACTCGTACTTGAGGCCGAACATGAGGGCGATGAGCGAGCCCGAGCCGACCATCTGGGCGATCGTGTAGAAGAGCACCGTCAGGATGCCGCCGATGGCGGCCGCGATGCGGACCGGGCGGTTGCGGAGCCGGAAGGCGACCACGTCCGCGAAGGTGAACTTGCCGAGGTTCCGGAGCGGCTCGGCGACGAGGAACATGAGCGCGGGCCAGCCGACGAGCCAGCCGGTCGCGTAGATCATGCCGTCGTAGCCGCTCAGCGCGACCATGCCCGAGATGCCGAGGAACGAGGCGGCGGACATGTAGTCGCCGGCGAGGGCGAAGCCGTTCTGGAGCGCCGAGACCGAGCGGCCGGCCGCGTAGAACTCGGACGAGGTCTTCGTCTTGCGGGCGGCGAAGTAGGTGATGACGAGCGTCACGAGGACGATCGCGAAGAAGAAGCCGATGGAGGCGGCGGTCGGCTTCCCGAGCGTCGATTCCATGGGGGCGGCCGGGGCCGTCGAGAGCAGGGACTGCATGATCGCGCCGGGCTGGAGCATGGGCGGTTCTCCTGTCAGGGGGTGAGGAAGGGGATCAGTGCTTCAGCTGGCCCTTGAGCCGCTCGACCTCGGGGTCGTACGACTTGTTCGCCCACGCGACGTAGAACGCGGTGAGCGCCCACGCGAGGACGATGGCGGCGATGCCCAGCGGGATCGCGAGCGTGGTCACCTCGCCCACCTTCTGGGAGACGAAGTCCTTCGCGGTCGCGACGAGGATGATGTAGCCGTAGTAGGAGACGAAGAGCAGGACGAGGAGCGCCATGCTCACCGACCAGCGCTTCGCGACGAGCGCCTTGAACTGAGGCGACTCGATCACCTCGTGGACCGACTTCTGCGTGCTCTTCTCCGCCTTGGCGGCGACATTCGACATGGTGGTTCCTCCGGAACTCGGTGACGCGGCCCGGAGCGTATAACACTTCGATTTGCGCCGTGAGAAGTGCCTCAATGCAGAAAATTGCGCGATTTGCTGACGTCCATCAATTGATATTGGGCGGGTCAGGTCGACGAAAAGCGGCGCCGAAAAAGGTGCGCGCAACTCGTGCGACGCGAACGCAGGTTTGTCGTTTTCGACCGTTTCGGGTAGCTTCTGCCCCCCGTACCGCTCGTGGAGCCCCCCCGCGGCGCGCCGTGGTGGGAGGATGGACGGCGAGATCCAAGATGAAGCTCGCGCTCCTCGCCGACGTGCACGCGAACCTCGAGGCGCTGCGCGCCTGCCTCGAACACGCGGAGTCGCAGGGGGCCGAGCGGTACGCGTTCCTCGGCGACCTCGTCGGCTACGGCGCCGATCCGGGCGCGGTCGTGGATCTCGTGCGCGGGTACGTCGAGCGGGGTGCGCTCGCGGTGAAGGGAAACCACGACGAGGCCGCGCTCGCGGGCCAATCGGAGTCGATGCACCAGGCGGCCGAGCGTGCGATCGCCTGGACCCGCGCGCACCTCTCCGACGGGCAGCGCGCCTTCCTCGCCGCGCTGCCGCTCACGGTGCGCGAGGACGGGCTCTTCCTCGTGCACGCGAGCCCGGAGCAGCCTCACGAGTGGCTCTACGTGACGGACCCCGCGCGCGCGGCCGCGGGCCTCGAGGCGTCGGCCCCGGCGAGCTGGGTCTTCTGCGGCCACGTGCACGAGCCCGTGCTGTACACTGTGGGCTCGGCGGCTCGGCCGGTCGCGTTCCGCCCCGTCTCCGGGGTCGCCATCCCGGTGCCCGCGCACCGGCGGTGGCTCGCGGTGGTGGGGTCGGCGGGGCAGCCGCGAGACGGGAACACCGCCGCCTGCTACGCCATGCTCGACACCGACCGCCCAGCGCTCACGTTCCACCGCGTCCCCTACGACTGGCGCGCCGCCGCGTCGAAGGTCCGGGCCGCGGGCCTGCCGGAGAGCCTCGCGCGCCGCCTCGAGCGGGGGGAGTGATGGGCGCCCTCCTCGATCCCGGCACCGAGATCGACGGCTACCTCATCGAGAAGCAGATCCACGCAGGCGGCATGGCGATCATCTACGCCGTGACCGCCCGGGAGGATCCCGGCTTCCCGCTCGTCATGAAGGTCCCCCGGCTCGGCTTCGGCGAGCCGGCGGAGAGCGTCGTCTCCTTCGAGGTGGAGCAGCTCGTCCACGCTGCGCTGAAGGGTCCCTTCGTGCCGCGGTTCGTCGCCGCCGGCGACATCGCCCGCCAGCCGTACATCGTGATGGAGCGCATCGAGGGCCGGACCCTCGCCGAGTGGGTGGAGCGGGCGCCCGTCGACCCCGCCGAGCTCGCGCGCCTCGGCGCGGCGCTCGGGACGGCGCTCCATGGGATCCACCTCCAGGAGGCGATCCACCTCGACGTGAAGCCGTCGAACGTGATCGTCCGCTCCGGCGGCGAGGCGGTGCTCGTCGACTTCGGCCTCGCCCGCCACGCCCACTACCCGGACCTGCTCGCGGAGGAGATCCGCAGCCCCATCGGCTCGGCGCCCTACATCTCGCCGGAGCAGGTGATGGGCGTCCGCTGGGACCCGCGGAGCGACGTCTTCTCCCTCGGCGTCGTCCTGTACGAGCTCGCCACCGGGAGGTTCCCCTTCGGCTCGCCGGGCTCGCTCGCGGCGCTCCGGAAGCGCCTCTGGCGCGATCCGGTCCCGCCGCGCGCGATCGCGAAGTCGGTGCCCGAGTGGCTCCAGGAGGTGATCCTCCGCTGCCTCGAGCCGAACCCGGACCTCCGGTACCCGTCCGCCGCGCAGGTCGCGTTCGACCTCGCCGACCCCGCCCAGATCGGCGTCGGACCCCGGGGGCGGAAGCTCCGGCGCGACGGCCGGTGGAAGGTCTTCCGCCGCTACTTCCGCGCGGTCGGGCTCGAGCCCGGCGAGGCGCCGGAGCCGACCCAGCGGCTCGCAGGGCCGTCCATCGTCCTCGTCGCGATCGCGACCCGGCACGCGGACGACGCCCAGCTCGACGCGCTCCGTGAGGCGGTGCGGCGCATCCGGACCGCCGCGCCGGAGCAGCGGCTCGCCTGCATCACCGTGATCAAGCCGGCGCCCGAGCTCGGCGGCGAGACGGAAGACGAGGCGGCGACGAGCCAGCGGATCAAGCACTCCGTCGTGCTCCGCCACTGGGCGGAGCCGCTCGCCCTCGAGCCCGGCCAGATCTCGTTCCACGTCATCGAGTCGAACGAGCCGGCCGACGCGATCCTCAAGTTCGCCCGGATGAACCAGGTCGACCAGATCGTGATCGGCGCGCCGCCCCGCGACGTCGCGCTGCGGGGCATGCTCGGGACGGTGTCGTCGAGGGTGTCGTCCGATGCCGCCCCGGAGCCGCTCCAGTTCCTGCGGCTCCTCGGCACGGTGTCGACGAAGGTCGCGGCCGAGGCGCCCTGCACCGTGACGGTCGTCCGGCCCCGCGCCGCCATGCCCGAGTAGGGCGAAAGAAAAAGCCGCCGCGGGGCCTGGGCCCCGGCGGCGGCGGCTCACCCGCGCGAGCGCGCGGGCGGGTCCTACTTGTTCGCGACCTTGGCGACGAGCCAGATCACGACGCCGAGGCCGACGAGGGCGCCGACCATCATGCCGAACTGCGCGCCCGTGAGCGACATCTCGTTGACGCCCGAGGTGCCGGAGTCACCCGACGCGAGCGCGGTCGAGGCGGCGAGCAGGGCGGCGGCGGCAGCGGAGAGCTTCTTCATTTTTTCGAGCTCCATTTCTGGTCTTGCGACGGCGAGAGGGAGGACCGCCGCGCGATGAGGGTACGGGATGAGCGACGAAGAGAGAAGGGCCCCCCGCGCACGGTGCGCGGGGGGCCCAGGATGCGAGCGCTCGGCTACGCGGCGTCGTGGAAGATGTCGCGTTCCTTCGTCTCCGGCATGAACAGCGTGCCGATGACGGCGGTCATGACCGAGATGACGATCGGGTACCAGAGGCCGTAGTAGATGTCGCCGGTCGCCGCGACCATCGCGAACGCGATCGTCGGGAGGAAGCCACCGAACCAGCCGTTACCGATGTGGTACGGCAGCGACATCGACGTGTAGCGGATGCGGGCCGGGAAGAGCTCGACGAGCCAGGCCGCCATCGGCGCGTACACGATCGTCACGTACAGGGCGAGGATGAAGAGCAGGAAGACCACCATCGGGACGTTGACCTTGCTCATGTCCGCCGCGGCGGGATAGCCCGCGGCCTTGATGTTCTCGCCCATCGCCTTGTCGAACGCGCCCATCTGCGTCTTGAAGTCCGGGGCCGCGAGGGTGCGGCCGTCGAACGACGGGACGGCAGCCATGCCGCCGATCTTGACGGTCGCGATCGTGCCGGCCGGAGCGGCCTCGTTCCGGTACGGGATCGCCTTCTTGGCGAGCCAGCCCTTCGCGATGTCGCAGGACGACGTGAACTTGCGCTTGCCGACCGGGTCGAACTGGAACGAGCAGTCGTCCTCGGAGGCGACGACCGTGACCGGGTTGTTCTGGGCGGCCTCGAAGATCGCCGGGTTCGCGGCCTTGGTGAGCGCCTTGAAGATCGGGAAGTACGTCACGGCCGCGAGGACGCAGCCGAACATGATGATCTTCTTGCGGCCGATCTTGTCGGAGAGGACGCCGAACACGATGAAGAACGGCGTCGCGAGCATGAGCGAGCCGGCCACCATCAGGTTCGCGGGCTGGGCCGGGACCTTGAGGGTCTGCGTGAGGAAGAACAGCTCGTAGAACATGCCCGTGTACCAGACCACGGCCTGGCCGGCGACGCCGCCGAAGAGGGCGAGGAGCACGATCTTGAGGTTGCCCCAGCGGAGGAACGACTCGGTGAGCGGCGCCTTCGAGCCCTTGCCCTCGGCCTTCATGCGCTGGAAGACCGGCGACTCCTGCAGCTGCATCCGGATGTAGACGGAGATGCCGAGGAGGATGATCGAGATGAGGAACGGGATGCGCCAGCCCCAGTCGTCGAACTTGGGCCCGAGCGCGATGCGGCAGCCGAGGATCACGAGCAGCGAGATGAACAGGCCGACCGTCGCCGTCGTCTGGATCCACGACGTGAAGAAGCCGCGCTTGTTCGCCGGCGCGTGCTCGCAGACGTAGGTCGCCGCGCCGCCGTACTCGCCGCCGAGCGCGAGGCCCTGCAGCATGCGGAGGCCGATCAGGATGATCGGGGCCGCCACGCCGATGCTGGCGTAGGACGGCAGGAGGCCGACGATGAACGTCGCGCCGCCCATGATCATGATCGTGACGAGGAAGGTGTACTTGCGGCCGATCAGGTCGCCGAGGCGGCCGAACACGATCGCGCCGAACGGACGGACGGCGAAGCCGGCGGCGAAGGCGAGCAGGGCGAAGATGAACTGGCTCGTCTCGTTCAGGCCGGAGAAGAACTGCTTCGCGATGACCGCAGCCAGAGACCCGTAGAGATAAAAGTCGTACCATTCGAAGACGGTACCGAGGGAGGAGGCGATGATGACGGTGCGCTCCTCCTTCGTGATGGGCTGACCCTTCGAAGAGACCGGAGCCTCTGAAGGCTTGTTCTGCGTGACCGGAGCCAGGGACATGTGGGTGTTTCCTCCAGGGGGATTGCCGACCAAACGCAGGGGGGCCTGCGGTTCGAGGGACAATGGGTACCACAGGCCGCCGAGCGAAGGCAACGCCGAACGCAAGCGTTGCGCGAAAGTTTTGGGTAGGCGCGCAGATCACGCGTATCTGCGCGATTTAGGCTTCGCGCCGGCGCAATGGTCCGACCGACCCGCAGCGCTTGCGCGTTTTCGCGCGAAAACCGCGTGACACGGGCTCTCATCTCGCCCGGAAGGACGTTCCCATGACACCCGATCAGCAAGCGGCCTACTGGAAGCAGAACCTCGCGTACATCGCGGTCCTGCTCTCGATCTGGGCGGCGGTCTCGTACGGCGCGGCGATCCTCCTCGCCGACGCGCTCGACCGATATCGCCTCTTCGGGTTCCCGCTCGGCTTCTGGTTCGCCACCCAGGGCTCGATTCTCACGTTCGTCGCCCTCGTCTTCGTGTACGTGAAGCTCATGAACGACCTCGACCGGAAGTACGGCGTGTACGAGCGCTGAGCGGAGCCCGCTCGCGGAGGGAACGTGGGAGTCATCGCCTGGACGTGGCTCATCGTCGTCGCGTCGTTCGTCCTGTACTTCGGGATCGCGCTCTACACGCGCGCGCGCTCCGCCGTGGACTACTACGTCGCGGACCGGTCGGTGAACCCGGTGCTGAACGGCATGGCGACGGGCACCGACTGGATGTCGGCCGCGTCGTTCATGTCGATGGCGGGGCTCATGGCGGTGATGGGGCGGGACGGATCGGCCTACCTCATGGGCTGGACGGGCGGGTACGTCCTGCTCGCCGTCCTGCTCGCGCCGTACCTGCGCAAGTACGGGAAGTACACGGTCCCGCAGTTCGTCGGGGACCGGTACTACTCCACGGCGGCGCGCGTCGTCGCGCTCCTGTGCGCGATCGCGATCTCGTTCGTCTACGTCGTCGGCCAGATGCGCGGCGTCGGGATCGTGCTCGCGCGCTTCCTCGGGACCGGGATCGCGAACGGGGTGCTCGTCGCGGCCGTGGTCGTCTTCCTGTACGGCGTGCTCGGCGGGATGAAGGGCATCACGTACACGCAGGTCGCCCAGTACGTGGTCCTCATCGCCGGCTACCTGGTTCCGGCGATCTTCGTGTCGCTCCTCCTCACCGGCTCGCCGGTGCCGCCCCTCGGGATGGGCGGCACGCTCACGCCGGAGGGCGCCGCCCTCCTCGGCGCGAAGCCCGGGCAGGAGCTGCTCGAGGTGCTGAACCGGATCTCCGTCGATCTCGGCTTCCCCGCCTTCACCTCGGGCTGGAAGCCGCGCCTCGACGTCGTCGCGATCACCGTGGCGCTCATGGTCGGCACGGCCGGGCTGCCCCACATCATCATCCGCTTCTTCACCGTCCCGAAGATCCGCGACGCCCGCTCCTCGGCGGGGTGGGCGCTCGTGTTCATCGCGGTGCTCTACACGACGGCGCCGGCGGTCGCGGTCTTCGCGCGGGCGACCTCCGTCGCGACGGTGCACGGCCGTCCCGCGGCCGAGCCGCCCGGCTGGCTCGCCGCCTGGCGCGGGACGGGGCTCGTCTCGTACCAGGACCGGGACGGCGACGGCCGGCTCTCGATGAGCGCGGACCCGGCCCGGAACGAGGTCGTGGTCGACCCGGACGTCCTCGTCCTCGCGAACCCGGAGATCGCGCGGCTCCCGGCGTGGGTGGTCGCGCTCGTCGTCGCGGGCGCGCTCGGCGCGGCGCTCTCGACCGCGGCCGGGCTCCTCCTCGTGATCGCGGCGGGGGTCTCCCACGACCTGCTCAAGTCCGTCCTCTACCCGCGGATGACCGACCGGGCGGAGCTCTGGGCGGCGCGCCTCGCGGCGGTCTCGGCCTCCGCCCTCGCCGCGTGGTTCGCGCTCCGCCCGTCGGGGCGCGTCGCGGAGGTGGTGGCGCACGCCTTCGGCCTCGCGGCCTCGTCCTTCTTCCCGGTGATCCTCGCCGGCATCTTCTGGAAGCGGGCGACGAAGGAGGGCGCGATCGCCGGGATGACCGCCGGGATGCTGTTCACGGGCGGCTACATCGGGTGGTTCCGCGTCCTCCACCCCGAGCACGGGCCCGCCCACTGGCTCCTCGGCATCTCGCCCGAGGGGATCGGCGCGGTCGGGATGCTCGTCGCGTTCTCCGTCCTCGTCGCCGTCTCGCTCGTCACCGTCGCGCCGCCGCGGGACGTGCAGGACCTCGTCGCGTCGCTGCGGTACCCGCGCGAGGCGCAGCCGACGGGGACCGGGGGGACGGGGAGGCGGGTGTTTCGCTGACGGACGGGCGAGCTCGCGGTCGGGTCGAGGTCGGGGTCGAGGTCGAGGTCGGGGTCGAGGTCGAGGTCGAGGTCGGGGTCGAGGTCGGGGTCGGTCGCACGCCGGTGTAAGCTCCCCCCGTGGACGCGATCGACCCGGTGGCGTACCTGCGCGCGACGCCGCCGTTCCATGCGCTGCCGGCGCCGCTCTTCGATGCGGCCGTCGCCGCGCTGGAGATCGGGTTCTATCCCGCCGGGACGTGGCTCGTGCGCGCCGGCGGCGCGCCGCTCGAGCGGCTCTACGTCATCCGCGCCGGGTCCGTGCGGCTCGAGCGCGACGGCCAGCCGCTCCAGGTCCTCGAGGAGGGCGAGACGTTCGGCTACACCTCGCTCATCACGGGCCAGGCGACGCTGGACGTCCTCGTCGAGGAGGACCTCCTCGCCTACGAGCTCCCCGACCCCGAGTTCCAGCGGCTGCGCGACGCGCACGCGGGGTTCGCGAGCCACTTCGCGGTGGGGCTCGCCGAGCGCCTCAGGAACAGCCTGGAGCACTCGCCGGTCGTGAGGTTCCAGGCCGACCTCTCGCAGGAGCTCGGGCGGCTGCTGCGCCGCCCCGCCGTCTGGATCGGCGACGGTGCGACGGTCGGCGAGGCGGCGCGGCTCATGCGCGCCGAGGGGATCTCCTCGGTGCTCGTCCGCGGCGATCCGCCGGGGATCGTGACCGATCGCGACTTCACGAACCGCCTGCTCGCCGACGGCCTCGGGCCGGACACGCCCCTCGCCCGGATCGCGTCGCGGCCGCTCCGGACGCTCCCCGCCGAGACGCCCATGCACGAGGCGTGGACGGCGCTGCTCGAGTCCGGCGCGCACCACGTGCCGGTCACGCGGCGCGGCGAGGTCGCGGGCGTCGTCACCGCGAACGACCTCCTCAAGGCCTCCGCGCAGGGGCCGATGGCGGTCCTCCGGCAGGTCGAGCGGCTCGCGACGCGGGAGAGCCTGCCCGGCTACGCCGAGAAGGTCGCCGAGATGGACGCGGCGCTCCTCGCCGGCGGGCTCGACGCGACCGTCATCGCGCAGCTCGTGTCGCGCCTCAACGACGCGCTGCTCGCGCGGCTCGTCGCGTGGGCGGAGGCGGACCTCGGGCCGGCGCCCGCGCCGTGGGCGTGGCTCGCCTTCGGCTCGGAGGGACGCCGCGAGCAGACGCTCCTCACCGACCAGGACAACGCGCTCGTGTACGCCGACGCGGGGGAGGAGGGGCGCGGCTGGTTCGTGTCGCTCGCCGAGCGCGTGAACGCCGACATGGAGGCGGCCGGGTTCCCCGCGTGCCCCGCCGGGCACATGGCGCGGCGGGACGCGGCGTCCCTCTCGGAGTGGACCCGCCGCTTCAACTCGTGCATCGACGAGCCGCGTCCGCACGCCGCCGCCCTCCTGTTCGACGTGCGGAAGGTGTGCGGCCCCCTCGAGCTCGCGCCGCTCGAGGCGGCGATCGCGCGCGCCCCGCGAAACCCCCTCTTCCTCCGGTTCCTCGCGCGGACCGCGGTCGAGCACCAGGTGGCGGGCTCGGTCGGGCTCCGGCTCCGCGGCGGCGCCACCGTGGACCTGAAGGCGCAAGGGATCGTGCCGATCGTCTTCCTCGCGCGCTGCTACGGGCTCGAGGTCGGCGCGGGCGCGCGGGCGACCCTCGACCGGCTCGACGCGGCCGCCGAGGGGGGGCTGCTGTCGCAGGAGGCGCACGAGGGCGTCGGCCACGCCTACCGCTTCCTGCTCGGGCTCCGGCTGCGCCACCAGCTGCGCGAGCTCGCCGAGGGCCGCGCGCCCACGTCCGTCGTCCGGGTCGCGGACCTCTCCGCCATCGAGCGGAGCCGCCTGAAGGAGGCCTTCCGCGTCGTGAAGCGGTGGCAGGAGCGCGCGGCGTACCACTACCGGACGGACTACTTCTAGTGGCCTCCGTCGACCCCATCGCGTGGCTGCGCGCCACCCCGCCGTTCCGGGCCCTCCCCGGCCACCGCTTCGCGCGCGTGGCGGAGGCGGTCGACGTGGCCTACCACCCGGCGGGCACCTGGCTCGTGCGCACCGGCGGCCGGCCCCTCGAGCACCTCTTCGTCATCCGCAAGGGCGCCATCCGCATCGAGCGCGACGGGCAGCAACTCCAGATCCTCGAGGAGGGCGAGGTCTTCGGGTACACCTCGCTCATCACGGGCCAGGCGAACCTCGACGTGCAGGTGGAGGAGGACCTCGTCGCCTACCGGCTCCCCGCCGCGGAGTTCCGGCTGCTCCTCGAGGACCCGCAGTTCGCGGGCCACTTCGCGGTGGGGCTCGCGGGACGGCTCCGGTCGGCCCTCTCGCAGCCCGCGGTCGCGTCCTTCCGCACCGACCTCTCGCTCGAGGTGCAGCAGGTCGCGCGGGAGCCGGCGGTGTGGGTCGACGCCGACGCGACCGTCGGCGACGCGGCGCGGCGGATGCGCGAGGAGCGGGCGAGCTGCGTGCTCGTCCGCGGCGAGCCGCCCGGCATCGTCACCGACCGCGACTTCCGCAACCGCGTCCTCGCCGAGGGGCTCGGGCCCGGCGCGCGCGTCGCCGCGGTCGCGACCGCCTCGCCGCGCACCGTGCGGGCCGGCACCCGCATCTACGAGGCCTGGGCGGAGCTCCTCGACGCCGGCGTCCACCACCTGCCGGTGGTCCGCGGCGACGAGATCGTCGGGGTGCTCACGTCGACCGACCTCCTCCGCTGCTCGGCCCAGGGCCCGATGGCGGTCCTCCGGCGGGTGGAGCGGCTGCACGCGCGCTCGAGCCTCCCCGGCTACGCGACGACCGTCACCGAGATGGCCTCGGCGCTCCTCGCCGGCGGCCTCGACGCGACCGTCATCGCCGGGTTCGTCGCGCGGCTGAACGACGCCCTCCTCGACCGGATCGTGCGGATGGCGGAGGCGGACCTCGGGGCGGCGCCGTGCCGGTGGGCCTGGCTCGCGCTCGGCTCCGAGGGGCGGATGGAGCAGACCCTCCTCACCGACCAGGACAACGCCCTCGTCTGGGAGGCGGACGGGGAGGAGGTCCGGGAGTGGTTCGCCGCGTTCGCGGAGCGGGTCAACGCGGACCTCGAGGCGGCGGGCTTCCCGCGCTGCCCGGGCGGCTACATGGCGCGCAGCTGGAACGGCTCGCTCGACGCGTGGACGGCGCGGTTCGAGGAGTGGATCGACGCCCCGTCGCCCGAGGCGATCCTGCACGGGGCGATCTTCTTCGACTTCCGGCGCGTCGCCGGGACGCTCGACCTGGCGCGCCTCGAGGCCATCCTCGCGGACGCGGTGAAGAAGCCGGTCTTCGTCCGGTTCCTCGCGCGCGCCGCGCTCGAGTTCAAGCCGCCGCCGCTCCTCCTCATCACGCTGCGCGGCCAGTCGACGGTCGACCTGAAGCTCCACGGCATCGCGCCCGTGGCCCTGCTCGCGCGCTGCTACGGGCTCGAGCAGGGCGGCACCGAGCGGAACACGCTCGCGCGGCTCGAGGCGGCGGCGAAGGCGGGGACGCTCCCCGAGGACGTCTACGCGGCGGTCGCCGACGCGTACCGGTTCCTGGTCGGGCTGCGCCTGCGGCTGCAGCTCGACCGGCTCGCCGAGGGCAAGGCGCCGTCCGCGACCGCGCGGCTCGCCGAGCTCGACGCGGTGGAGCGCGGCCATGTGAAGGAGGCGCTCCGCGCGGTGAAGTCCTTCCAGGAGGCGGGCGCCCTCCACTTCAAGACGGCCTTCTGACCCCCATGTTCTTCGCCTCGCCGCCGTGGGACTCCGTCGTGTACTGGGCGCTCGACCTCGAGACGGGCGGGCTGGATGCGAAGCGCGACCCGATCATCGCGCTCGGTATGCTGCCGATCCGCGGCGGGCGCATCCGCCTCGGCGAGGGGTACCGCACGCTCGTGCGTCCCGCCGACGGCCGCCCCATCGATCCGGCGTCGGTCCGGGCGCACCAGCTCGTCTGGGGCGAGGTGAAGGACGCCCCGCCCGTCGCGGAGGTCCTGCCCGAGGTGGAGCGGCGGATCGGAGACGGCGTGCTCCTCGTCCATCACCGCGGGGTCGACGTGGCCTTCCTGAAGGACGCCTACCGCCGCTGCGGCATGAAGTGGCGCTCGCCGCCGGTCGTCGACACGGTGGACCTCCTCGTGCGGCTCGCGCGCAAGGCCCACCTCGCGCGCCCGGAGCTCCCGGCCGACCCGCCCGCGCTGAACCTCTCGGCCGCGCGCGAGGCGCACGGGCTCCCGCCGTACCAGGCCCACGACGC
>JAHWYA010000222.1 GCA_020028115.1 Anaeromyxobacter sp. | reverse complement strand
CTCGACGTGCCGAGCCGGTGGTGATCGAGGCCGCGCGGCGTCGCGAGGTCCACCGCGCCGAGCAGGTCGTGCCGCACGCCCGGGAAGGCGTTCTGCGACTGGGCCGCGAGCCCGTCCGCGCACGGCACGCGGCACGCACGCCGGCTCGGCAGCCCGTCCACGCGCACGAGGCACCCGGCGCACGAGCCCGACAGGCAGAAGGGACCGCGGGGCCGGTGGTACTTCGGCGAGCGGCCGAGCAGCACGACGCCGGCGGCGAGGAGCGCCGACGCGAGCGGCTCCCCCCCGCGCGCGGGGATCGCGACGCCGTCGAACCGGATCGTCGCGCCCGATGGAAAGCCCGCGAGCCGAGGCATCCAACGAACCTAGTGAGGATCTCCCACGGACGCGGGGGCGCGGTCGGGGGGGCGCGCGACGCGCGGGAGGGGCGTCCCGGCTATGATCCGCGCGTGGCGACCCTCTTCGTGTTCGTCGACGGCGTCGGCGCCGGCGTGGCCGATCCCGAGCGGAACCCGCTCGCGCGCGGAGAGTTCCTCCTCTCGCGGTTCGAGGACGGGTCCGGCGCGCCGCTCCCCGCGGGGGGCCGCGCGGTGCTCGCGGACGCGACGCTCGGCGTGCCGGGCAGGCCGCAGTCCGCGACGGGCCAGACCTCCATCCTCACCGGCGAGAACGCGCCGCGGCTCCTCGGCCGCCACCTGCTCGGGTTTCCGAACGCGGCGCTCCGCGAGCTCCTCCTCCGCCGCTCGCTGTTCCGCGCCCTCGCGGAGGCCGGCCGCAGCGCGGCGTTCGCGAACGCCTACCCGGTCGCGTACCTGCGCGCGCTCGGGATCGAGGCGGACGGCGAGCCGGAGTTCCCGCTCGGCAAGCGCAAGGCGCGCGCGGCGGCGACGACCGTGGCGTTCGCCGCGGGCGGAGGCCGGTTCCGCACCTGGCCGGACGCGAGGGAGGGCCGCGGCCTCACGCACGACATCACCGGCGTCCGCGCGCGCGCCTTCGGCGCCGACCTGCCGCTCCGCGCCCCCGAGGAGGCGGCCGAGATCCTGCTGGCCCTCGCCCGCGGCCACGATCTCACCGTGTTCGAGTTCTTCGAGACCGACGAGGCGGGCCACGCCAGGTCGATGGAGCGGGCGGCGGACGCGCTCGAGCGGCTCGACGCGCTGCTGCGTGGGCTCGTGGCCGGCCTCGGCGACGGCGACGCGCTCGTCGTCGCGAGCGACCACGGCAACCTCGAGGACCTCTCCACGCGGAACCACACCCGCGCCAGGGTCCCCGTGCTCGGCTTCGGGCGCGCCGTCCCCACGCTGGGTGAGGTGACGGACCTCACCCACCTTGCCCCACTCCTGGGGGAGCTGGCCGGGGCTCCAGGCTTGCGCCCGCCTGCCGACGCCGGGTAAGAGTTTTTGTTCGTGGTCCGCGTCGTCTCCGGCCTCCTCGCCGTCGCGATCCTGTCAGGGTGCTTCCCGCACGGCCCCCGGCTCGGCGAGCCGCGCGCACAGGAGCTGACCCTCGGCACGGCGCGGTTCCGGATCGTCTACTTCCCGGAGGACGCGGCGGCCGCGCGCCAGGTGCGGAGCGCCCTCGAGGTGGCGGTCCCGCACCTCGCGCGCTGGGGCGGCCTACGCCATCCCGTGACGATCCGGATCCATCCGACCCACGAGGCGCTCGAGTTCGCGGTCGGACGCGAGGGCTACGACTGGCTCCGCGCGTGGGCGAAGTTCGAGACGATCGACGTCCAGTCGCCGCGGACCTGGGGCCTGTTCGGCGCGCGCGCTCGCGATCTCGAGGAGCTCTTCACCCACGAGCTCACCCACTGCGTCATGTACCAGCTCGCCGGCGGCGAGCTCACCTGGATGTACAAGGAGATCCCGCGCTGGTTCAGCGAGGGGCTCGCGACGCTGACGGCGCGCCAGGCGTACCGCTACGCGCCGCTCGAGGAGCTCTACGAGTTCTACGAGAAGAGCGCCGGGGGCGCGGGGTACGGCGATCCGTCGGGCGCGCGGCGCTCGGTCGCGATGATGGCGCAGTTCGGGGATCCCATCGTCGATCCCGACCCCATCTACCAGGACCAGTGGCGGATCGTGTACGGCGCGGCCCACCACGCCGCGGAGTTCCTCGTCGCCCGGTACGGCGAGGGGCGCGTCATGGAGGTCATGCGACTCATGGGGACCGGCCTCCGCTTCCCGACCGCGTTCCAGCAGGCGGTGGGGCTCACCGACGGCGAGTTCGCCTCGGACTTCCGCCGCTTCGTCGTCTGGCAGGGGTGGCGGCGGGAGGACTGAGGCTCAGTCGCGCCGCACGAGCGACGCGACGAGCCACAGCCGGTCGCCGTACGCCCGCTCCGCGCAGACCCACAGCCGGACCGGCTCGCCCGCGACCGTCGCCTCGGAGCCGGACTCGGGCCCCCAGATCCACTCGCGCGCGTCCACGCCGCCGCCCGTCCGCGGCGGGCCGATCTCGCCGAGCAGGGCGAGCGCGACCGCGACGGGGTCGGCGGGCTCCGCGCCGACCACCTCGACGTGGGTGACGATCCCGTCGCGGTCGGTCTCGACCCGCGCGACCGCCGCGAGATCGCCGTCGCGCTGGAACGCGACCTCCGGCTCGGACAGGTCGATGTTGAGGAGCCGCGCCCGCTCCGCGTCGAGGTCGATCGGGCGCGCGTAGGGGCGGAAGCCCAGGCCGAGGAAGACGTCGAGCGCGGCGCGGCGGGTGGCGCCGAGCAGCGCCGAGAGCGGCGGGAGGGGGACGGTGGGGCTCATCGCGACGCCTCCGCGCCCGCGGGCGGCGCGGGGACCTCGCTCCACGGCGACGGCAGCAGCGGGCCGCGCTCGTTCGAGCGGGACACCCGCTGCAGCTCGAGCTCGCCGACGAGCACGGCCGGCGCCACCGTCGAGACGGGGACGTACCCGCTCTCCGCGCCGCAGAAGCCGTTGAACGCCCGGCTCGCGTCGGAGGTGGCGAGGACCTTGTTCACGCTCGCGAGCGGGGTGCCGACGAGCTCGACGCCGCGGACGAGCTCCTCCGCGCCGGTCTTCGCGTCGACGCGGTAGACGAGCCGCGGGGTGCCCTTGAACGCCTGGTACCCGTAGGTGCCGGTGTTGGTGTTGCCGCCCGTGATGTCGCGGATGACGAGGCCGTACCGCTTCCCCTGCTTGCGCGCCTCGGCCATGAGCAGCCGCTTCAGCTCGTCCCAGCGGACCCGGCGCGACGACTCGACGACGAGGTTCGCCATCCGCGCCATGGGCGCCCGCGCGCCGGCGCTGCGGCCGTGGCCGTTCGACCGCTCGAAGGGCTTCACCGGCTTGCGCGACAGGAGGTAGCTCTCGAGCTTGCCCTCCTTCACGAGCACCGTGCGCCGCGCCGCGACGCCCTGCTCGTCGAAGGCGTAGCTGCCGTTCAGCGAGATGCCGCCGGCGCTGGCGAGGGTCGGGTCGTCCACGATGGTGAGGAACGCGGGGAGCACCGGCTGCCCGATCTGTCCCTTGTAGGTCTGGCCGTCCTTGTCGTCCTCCATCCGCTCGCCCTCGAGCCGGTGGCCCACCGCCTCGTGGAAGAGCACCCCCGCCGCCTCGGGCTCGAGGATCGCGGGGCCCGTGTACGGATCGATCGCGGGCGCGCGGCGCAGCGCCTCGAGCTCGGCGATGATCTTGCCGGCCGCGTCGCGGACCTGCTCGGGCGTCGGCAGCTCCGCCTCGGAGCGGGCGTAGAAGTCGCGGCCGTTCTCGAGGAGCTGCCCGTCCGGCGCCCGCGTCACGGCGTTCAGGTGGACGCCGTAGAGCACGTGCTCGGTGACGATGGCCGCGCCCTCGCTCGACGCGAACCAGCGGACGTGCCGCTCGGCCACCACCTTCATCGACGAGTCGAAGACGTCCGGGTGGGTCCGGAAGAGCGCCGTCGCGTCGCGCACGATGCCGCGCCAGCGCTCGCGGTCGAACGGGAACGGCCGCGGCGGATCGACGTGGCGGTTCGGCTCCTCGCGGGAGAAGCTCGGCGCCCGCGCCTCGCCCGCCGCGCGGTAGACCTCCCGTGACTTCTTCTTGAAGTAGGACGCGAGCGCCTCCTTGTAGCGCTCGTCCGTCGCGAGCCACAGCGCGGTGCGGAGCGCCTGCACGTCGCCGTCGAGCGGCGCGTCCTTCGGGGCGTACCAGCTCGGCCCGTCGAGCCCGAGGAGCTGGGCGGCGTCCTCCGGTCCCGAGGAGTCGAACTCGTAGCCGCCGACGCGGACGTCGACGTACAGGTTCCGATCGCGCCGCGCCGCGTCCTCGAAGATCGCGCCGTACCGGCCGGCGAGCTCGTGGCGGGCCACGTCCTTCACCTGGTACCCGACGAAGTAGGGCGCGTCGTAGCCCTGCAGCCGCAGCCGCTCGGAGGAGCGGGCGAGCTCCGCCGTCATCGCGCCGAGGATCGCGGCGCGGTCGTCGGCGCCCTTCGCGTCCCGTTCCTCCCGGGCGTGGCTTCCCCCCGGGGGAGGCGAGGCCGGAGGACGCTCCGGATGACCCGCCGCGAGGGCGAGGGCGAGGGCGGCGAGGACGGGGAGCATTCCCGCTTTCCTAGCACGGTCGTCCGCGGGGCGCCGCTCACGCCGGCGCGAGCACGAAGAGGGTCGTGAGCGTGGCGGGGCAGCGGAGCGATCCCGCGACGAGCGCCGCGGAGCCGTTCGCGAGCGCCCCGTACGCCGGCGAGTGGACCGCGGCCGTGACCTCGGGCGCGAGCGCGCGCGGGAGGGCGAACGCGACGACGAGCCGGCGCCCGCCGAGCGGGACCTCGACGGCGCGTGACGCGTCGACGGTCGCGCGGAGGCGGCACGCGCGGACGAGGCGGTCGAGGGCGAGCGCCTCCGGC
>JAHWYA010000221.1 GCA_020028115.1 Anaeromyxobacter sp. | reverse complement strand
GCGAGCGCGCCCGCGCGGACCGCCCACGCCGCGCCGCCCGCGAGGTCGTCGCCCGCGCGCCACGCGAACCGGAGCGTCATCACCGCGAAGCCGAGCGGCATGACGAGCTGGCTCCACGCGACGCGGATGCCGAACGCGACGACGCCGAACCCGTCCCACTCGACCTGGACGAGCTTCAGCGACGCCCAGGCGAGGAGGGCGCAGGTCGCGGCCGAGAGGACGTGGCCGAAGATCCGCGCGCTGCGGCGCGGCCAGCCGGCGGGCACGACCTCGAGGGTCGAGAGCGCGAGGTGGCGCCCGGACGCGGTCGCGAGGAGCGCCCCGAGGAACCCGACCCACAGCGTGATGTGCTGCGCGAGGACGGAGGAGCCCGGGAGCTCGCGCCCGGCGAGCCGCCGCGCGACGGTGGACACCGCCGGGAGCAGCACCATCGCGAGGAGCAGGAAGGCGACGAGGGCGCGCTCGACGCTCGTGCCGAGCTTCTCGGGCTCGGCGGCGTCGCTGGGGACGGAAGCATTCACGCGAAAGCCGGTTGACCCCTCTCCAAGGGGCGTCTATCACTACCACGAACCTCCACGCCGGGCCCCCTTTCCGCGTGCCGCGCGCCCTCTCGCTCACCCTCCTCGCCGCCGCGCTCGCGGCGCTCTCCGGCTGCGCCGGGTTCGTGACGAACCGGGTGGCGAACGCCGTGTCGAGGAGCGGCGACGGGTTCGCGAGCGACGACGACCCGGAGCTCGTCCGCGACGCGGTCCCCTTCGGCCTGAAGACGATGGAGGGGCTCCTCGAGGACACCCCTCGTCACGAGGGGCTCCTCACCGCGCTCGCCTCGGGGTTCACCCAGTACGGCTACGCGTTCGTCCAGGCGGACGCCGACCTGGCGGACCTCGAGGGCAAGCTCGACGCGGCGCGAGCCGGCCGGGAGCGCGCGCGCAAGCTGTACCTCCGCGCGCGCGAGTACGGGCTGCGGGGCCTCGACGTGCGGCGAGAGAAGACCGGCGCGCGCCTCCGCGCGGGCGCCGCCGAGGCGCGGGGAGCGCTCGCGAAGCTCGAGAAGGGCGACGTCCCGCTCCTCTACTGGACGGCGTCGTCCTGGGTCCTCGCCATCGCGGCGAACAAGGCCGACATGGGCGCGGTCTCGGAGCTGCCGACCCCGGTCGCGATGATGGAGCGCGCCCTCGCCCTCGACGAGGGCTGGAACGAGGGGGCGCTCCACGAGTTCTTCGTCGCCTACGACGCCACCCGCACCGCCGCCGAGGGCGGCGGCCCGGACCGCGTGAAGGCTCACCTCGACCGGGTGAACGCCCTCTCGATGAACAAGAAGCTCGGTCCGCGCGTCTCCTTCGCGGAGGGCGTGCTCGTGCAGCGGCAGGACCGCGACGGGTTCGTCCGCGTCCTCCAGGAGGTCGTCGCCGCGGACCCCGGCGCCGTGCCGCGGTACCGGCTCGCGAACCTGATCGCCCAGCGCCGCGCGAAGGCGCTCCTCGCGCACGTGGACGATCTCTTCCTCTAGCTCCGAAAGCTCAAGGAGATTCCCGTGAAGAAGCTCGCCCTGGCCGCGCTCGTCGCCTCACTCGTGCCCGCCGCCGCGGCGGCGCAGGTCACGATCAAGCTCGGCACCCTCGCGCCCCAGGGCTCCACCTGGCACGAGCTCCTGAAGGACCTGGGCCAGCGCTGGGAGCAGGCCTCGAACGGCCAGGTGAAGCTCCGCATCTACGCCGGCGGTACGCAGGGCAGCGAGGGCGACATGGTTCGGAAGATGGGGATCGGCCAGCTCCAGGCGACCGCCATCACCGGCGTCGGGATGCACGACGTCATCCCCGAGCCGCAGGTCATGTCGGTGCCGTTCCTGTTCGACGACGCGGCGCAGGTGGAGTGCGCGCTCGAGAAGCTCCGCCCCAAGATGGAGCAGGCCCTCGACCGGCGCGGCCTCGTCGCCCTGCACTGGAGCCGGATCGGCGCGGTCACGCTCTTCTGCTCGAAGCCCTATCGGACGCCGGCGGAGGCGAAGGACGCGAAGGTCTGGGCCTGGGAGGGCGATCCGAAGAGCGTCGACGCCTACCGCGCCGCCGGCTTCCACCCGGTCGTCCTCGCGGCGACGGACATCGTCCCGTCGCTGCAGACCGGGATGATCGACTGCGTCCCGAACATCCCGCTCTACGTCCTCACCGCGCGCCTCTTCGACAAGGCGAGGTACATGCTCGACGTGCCCTGGAGCTACATGGTGGGCGCGACCCTCGTCCGGAAGGACGCCTGGGAGCGGATCCCCGCCGACCTCCGGCCGAAGCTCCTTGCCGTCGCCGTGGAGCTCGGCGCGAAGGTCGACTCCGAGGTGAAGCGGCTCAACGACGACGCCATCTCGGCCATGCAGCGGCAGGGGGCGGAGGTCGTGAAGGGCGACGCCGCGGCGTGGCGCTCCGCGATGGAGAAGTCCTGGCCCATCGTCCGCGGTGGCGTCATCCCCGCCGAGTTCTTCGACGAGGCGAAGGCGGCGCGCGACCAGTGCCGCACCGCCGCGAAGAGGAAGTAGCGCCCCGCCGGCCGATCACCCGCTGAAGCGGAAGTTCATGACGGTGGCGCGACGCCGCTAGGACGCGAGGGCTCGTGCACGACGGCGGCGAGCGGGCGGTCGTCGCAGATCCGGTGGATCGTGTCGACGAGGCGGTCGAGGTCGAAGGGCTTCGTCAGGGCCGCGGCCGGCGCGAGCCCCTCGAGCGAGCTCATCGAGGCGGACAGGATGACCGTCGGGATCTCCGCGTAGCGCGGGTCGAGGCGCTGCACCGCCCGGAAGGCCCAGCCGTCCATCACGGGCATCGCGAGGTCGAGCAGGATGAGGTTCGGCGCCGGATGCGAGGCGAGCTCCGCGAGCGCCTCGCGCCCATCGCAGGCGCAGGCGACGTCGAAGCCCCGCTCGGAGAGCACCTCGGCGAGGGTGGCTCGAAGGGCGATGTCGTCCTCGACGAGCAGGATGCGAGTTTGCGAGGCCACGGTTGCCCGAACGCTGATCATGCGATCCCCCGCAGGGAACCCCCGGCGCGCGCCACACGACCCAAACGGGATGCGGCCGGGCCGCGAGGGGGCGGGTGGCCCCGCCGCCGTTGACGTGCGGCGACGGGCGCAGGTAAGCATCGGCGCGCACGCGAGGATCGCCGCGCCGGAGCGCGGTGGCGCTCCCCGCCCCACCCGGAGATCGACACGATGGCCGAGCGCGAGGCGAGCACGGCGTCGAGCGCCGTGCACGGCAGGGCCCCCCCTCCCCGGGTGGTCCTCGCCGACCGCGGCGTCGCGATCGGTCTGCGGTGGAGCGGCGTCGAGGGGGCAGGAAACCAGATCCTCGCGGCCAAGCTCGAGTGCGGCCCCGAGCGGGCGCGGCTCGTCCGGATCTGGCGTCCGTTCACCGACGCGCCCGGGCGCCGGGACGTCGTGTCCCGGTTCGCCACGTGGCTCGCGGAGGAGGCGCGCTGGGCGGAGGGCCGGCTCGTCGTCGGCGTCGACTTCTCGCTCTCCCTCGCGGAGACCCACCTCCGGCAGCTCGGGCTGCTGCGCCAGGCGCTGCGCGGGCCGGCGGTGCTGGGCCGGAACCTGCACGACCGGTTCGTCGGCGCGTCCGGCGACTTCACCGAGGCGGCGGCCCGGTTCCGCGCGGAGCTCGGGCGCGACCGGCCCCGCGCGACCGACTGCTATCGCGGGGAGCTCCAGCTCCCGACGAGCGCGCGCTCGCACCGGCAGACGTTCTTCGGCCTCTGCGCGGTCGCTCACGCGCAGGCGGTCTTCCCGCCGTGGGATCCGCCCGCCGCGGGGAAGCCCACGATCGTCGAGGTGCGGCCCGGTCACGTCGCGCGGGCGCTCCTCGGCGTGTGCAGCTACCGCGACGACGACCGCGACGGCGTCGCGCGCCCGTCGACGCGCGCCGCGATCCTGCGGACGCTCCGCGCGGCGGCGCGGGTCGAGTTCGAGATGGAGCAGGCGGCGCAGATCGTGGAGGACGCCCACGCCGATCACCTCGACGCCGTCCTCTCCGGCACCGCGGCCGCGGCCGCCTGGGCGGACGATTTCCACGGCGTCCCCTCGAACGTCCCGCGCTCGGAGGGGTGGATCCACTCGATCCGCGAGGAGCCGTGGCGGTAGGGCGGGCGCGCCGCACGGGGGAGGGCGGGGCCGGCAAGCTCGACCGGCTCCGGCTCCTCCACCGGGACATCGCGGCGTTCCGCCCGCGCGGCTTCGGCCCTCCGGTGCACGGGGCGGCGGTGGCGAGCAGGATCTTCCTGCTCGGGCAGGCGCCGGGGCCGCACGAGGCGAGGTTCGGGCGCCCCTTCGCGTGGACCGCCGGGAAGACGCTCTTCCGCTGGCTCGAGCGCGCGACCGGCGCCGACGAGGAGACGGTCCGCGCCCGCGTCTACATCGCCGCGGTGGTCCGCTGCTTCCCCGGGAAGACCTCCGGCGGCGGCGACCGGGTCCCGAGCCCCGCCGAGTGCGCCCTCTGGCGCGAGTTCGTCGCGCGCGAGGTCGAGATCCTGAGGCCGCGGCTGGTGCTCCCGGTCGGGCGGCTCGCGATCCAGGAGGTGCTCGGCCACACCGAACCCATCGCGGCGGTGGTCGGGCGCGCGACGCGCACGAGGTTTCACGGCGTGGACGTCGACGTGATCCCGCTCCCGCACCCTTCCGGCGCCTCCACCTGGTTCAAGGTCGAGCCGGGACGCACGCTGCTCGAGGAGGCGCTCTCGCTCGTCGCGGCGCACCCCGAGGTGGTGCGGACGTTCGGGAGGGGCCGCTGAGGGCGGGGAGGCTCGTCGCGGCGGCGACCGTGGCGCTCGCCGCGGCGTGCGCGCACGGGCCCGGGCCT
>JAHWYA010000220.1 GCA_020028115.1 Anaeromyxobacter sp. | reverse complement strand
CTCCCGCGCCCGTCGCCCAGGCCCAGCCCGAGGTGACCGAGGAGGTCGAGGGCGTCCTGCAGTTCGAGGGCAAGGGGAACGGGTACCTGCGCGACCCGAAGCGCAGCTACCTCCCGCAGCCCTTCGACGTCGAGGTGCCGCGCTGGCTCATCGACCGGATGCACCTGCAGCCCGGCCTCTCCGTGAAGGGCCAGGCGACCGTCCGGAACATGAAGCGCGTGCTCGCGAAGATCGACACGCTCGAGGGCGCCGATCCGATCGCGGTCGCCCGCCGCACCCACTTCCAGAACCTCACCGCGACCGACCCGACCGAGAAGCTCGTGATGGAGACGCGGTCCGACGAGCTGATCGGCCGGGTCCTCGACCTCATCTCGCCCATCGGGCTCGGCGCGCGCGGCCTCATCACCTCGCCGCCGAAGGCCGGCAAGACGATCATGCTGCAGCGGATCGCCCAGGCGATCACCTCGAACCGCCCGGACGTGCACCTCACGGTCCTGCTCGTCGACGAGCGGCCCGAGGAGGTCACCGACATGAAGCGGAACATCAAGGGCGAGGTGGTCGGCTCGTCCAACGACCGCCCGACGGAGGAGCACATCCACGTCGCCGAGATGGTGCTCGAGCGCTCGAAGCGGCTCGTCGAGGCCGGCAAGGACGTCGTCATCCTCCTCGACTCCATCACCCGCCTGTCCCGCGCCTACAACAAGGAGGTCGAGTCCTCCGGCCGGACGCTGACGGGCGGCGTCGACTCGCGCGCCCTCGAGCGGCCGAAGCGGCTGTTCGGCTCCGCCCGCAAGGCGGAGGAGGGCGGCTCGCTGACCATCATCGCGACGGCCCTCATCGACACGGGCTCGCGCATGGACGAGGTCATCTTCGAGGAGTTCAAGGGCACCGGGAACATGGAGATCGTGCTCTCGCGCCAGCTGGCCGAGCGCCGGATCTTCCCCGCCATCGACATCGGCGCGACCGGCACCCGCAAGGAGGAGAAGCTCTTCTCCCCGAAGGAGATCGAGAAGGTCCGCCGGCTGCGCGGCGCCCTCGCCTCCCTGAAGCCGGTCGAGGCGATGGAGCGGCTCCTGAAGAAGCTCTCCGAGTTCGACACGAACGAGGAGTTCCTCGGGTCGTTCTGAGACGTCCCTCCGCCATGTGACGCGCGGGTCGGCCCGGGTGCGGTCAGACCCTGCGTGGCCGTGCGGTCCCCCTGCGTCGTTCCTCGCGAGCGGCTATCATCGATCCTCGATGGATCTGAGGCTCGCCTCGTCCGACCCCGCGCGGACCCCCGCCGCTCCCAGCGAGCGCGTGCTCATCGTCGACGACGACGAGCTCATCCTGAAGGCGCTCGCGCGCATCCTCGAGTCCGCCGGCTACGAGTCGCGCTGCTACCAGGCGCCGGAGGAGGCGCTCTCCGCGATCGAGCAGGACGCGCCGGTCGTCGTCATCTCCGACTACATGATGCCGGGGATGGACGGCATCACGTTCCTGAAGCACGCGCGGGCGCGCTTCCCGGGCGCCGTCCGGATCCTCTGCACCGCCGCCGAGGATTTCCGCGTGGCGCTCCAGGCCGTCAACTCCGGCGAGGTCTTCCGGATCATCTCGAAGCCGTGGCACCAGCAGGAGCTGCTCGGCACCGTGAACCAGGCGGCCGAGGCCGCCCGGCTCCGGCGCGAGAACGAGCGGCTGACGAACGAGGTGCAGCGGCAGAACGGCCAGCTCCGGGAGATCAACCTCCGGCTCGAGGAGATGGTCCGCGTCCGCACCCAGGCGCTGCTCGAGGGGCTCATCGCCGCGCTCGACTACCGCGACGCGGAGACGCAGTGGCACTCCCGCCGCGTCTCGCTGTACGCGCGGCGGCTCGGGCAGCAGCTCGGGATCCAGGAGCCGGAGCTCACCGTCATCGAGCACGGCGCCCTCCTCCACGACATCGGCAAGATCGGCGTCCGCGACCGGGTGCTCCTGAAGCCCGGCCCGCTCACGACCGACGAGTGGACCGAGATGAAGCGCCACCCGGAGCTCGGCTGGGCGCTCCTCCAGCGCGTCGACTACCTCCGCCCCGCGTCCGCGATCGTCCTCCAGCACCAGGAGAAGTGGGACGGCACCGGCTACCCCGCGACCCTCAAGGCCGAAGAGATCTGCGTCGGCGCGCGGGTGTTCCACGTCGTGGACACGCTCGACGCGATCACGAGCGACCGGCCGTACCGCAAGTCGCGGCCGTTCGACGATGCGCGCCAGGAGATCGTGCGCTGCGCCGGGACGCAGTTCGACCCCGGGATCGTGCAGGCGTTCCTCGCGGTGCCCGCCGAGGAGTGGGAGCGGATCCGGCTCGACGTCGAGACGGTCGCGGTCCTCTCCGCCGACCTCGCCGAGAACCCGCCCGCCCAGGACGAGCTGCACGGGGCCATCACGGCCGCGCTGCGGGCCTGACCGGGGTCACGAAGCTCCGCGCGCGAGCGACGCAAGCCCCCGGGCGCGCCGGTCGGCCTCCTCCCCCAGCGCGTCCGGGAACCAGGCCGCCATGAGCCGCGCGAGCGCCGCCCGGGGCTCCGGCCCGAGGGGACGCGCCCAGGGGCGGAGCGCGTCGCGCAGCTCGCTCGCCCAGCCGAAGCGGTCCTCCGGCTCGCGGGCGAGCGCGCGCAGCGCGGCGCGGTCGAGCTCCGGCGGCACCCCGCGGTTCGACGCGGACGGCGGCGGCACCTGCGCCGCCCGGACCCGCTCCATCACCGCGAGCTCCGTCGCCCCGGTGAAGAGCCGCTGTCCCGAGAGGAGCTCGTGGAGCACGACCCCGAGCGCGAAGACGTCGGAGCGCCGGTCGACGGGGAGCCCGCGCACCATCTCCGGGCTCATGTACCCGAACTTCCCGCGGAGCACGCCGCCCGCGCCGCCGCCCGCGCCGCCGCCCGCGCTGCGGTGCGCCGCCTGCGCGATCCCGAAGTCGATGACGCGCACGTGGCCGTCGAGGCCGACGAGGACGTTCGCCGGCGAGACGTCCCGGTGGACCACCCGCAGCTCGCGCCCGTCGGCCGCGCGGCCGCGGTGCGCGTGGTCGAGCGCGTCCGCCGCCTCCGAGACGACGTGGGCCACCACCTCGAGCGGCACCGGCGCGCCCACCGCCCGGAACCTCGCGGCGACCGACCGCAGGTCGCGCCCCGCTACGTAGTCCATCGCGATGTAGTAGCCGCCGCCGAGCTTGCCGAGCTCGTGGACCGGGACGATGCCGGGGTGGTCGAGCTGGACCGCGACGCGCGCCTCGTCGAGGAACATGCGGACGAGCTCGCGGTCGTCCGTCAGGGAGGGGAGGATGCGCTTCACCGCGTAGAGCCGCCCCGCCTCGTCGTCCCAGCGGACCGCCGCGTACACCTCGGCCATGCCGCCGATCGCGACGCGCTCGAAGAGCAGGAACCGGCCGAACGGGATGGGCGTCAACGCGTGCTGCCCTCTCCCCCCGTCGGTTAGGATACCCCCGATGGCGACGACCTGTTACGGCTGCGGGAACGCGCTGCGCATCGACGGGCCGATCGGAAGGCGCACGACCTGCCCGACCTGCGACGCCGACCTCCACACCTGCCTCAACTGCAGGCACTACGACGAGTCCGCGGCGCACTCCTGCCGCGAGCCGCACGCGGAGCACGTCGTGGACAAGGACCAGTCGAACTCCTGCGACCTGTTCCAGCTCGGCGACGGCGCCACGCGGCGGCGGGGGAGCAACAAGGCCGCCCGCGACCGGCTCCACGCGCTGTTCGGGGAGGGGCCGGTCCGCGAGGAGGATCCCCGCGACGCCCTGGAGGCGCTGTTCAAGAAGAAGTGAGGGTTCAGGCGGTCTCGGCCGAGATCCAGCGGAGGTAGGCCGCGCTCCCCGCCTCGACCGGCAGCGCGATGACCTCGGGGACCTCGTACGGGTGGAGGGCGAGGACCCGGTCGCGGAGGGCCTCGAAGCGGGCGCGCGTGGTCTTCAGGACGAGGAGCGCCTCGTCGTCCTCCTGGACCTTCCCCTCCCACCGGTAGATCGAGCGGAGCCCGGGCACGACGTTGCCGCACGCGGCGAGCCGCTCCCCGACGAGCGCGCGGGCGAGCTCCGCGGCGCGCTCGGCGGTCGGGGTCGTGACGAGCACGACGAGGGCGTCGGTCGAGGTCGAGGTCATGGTCGCTCCGCTCGCATCCCGGCCTGGTTCAGGCTCGAGCGGCATCTCACCTCCCGAGCATGGCCGCCTTGAGATCGTCGTCCGCCGGGCTCGCGCCGAGCCAGTTCTTGAAGAGCGCGTCCGCGAACTCCTTGCCCTCGACGGTGACCTTCCCGCCGCCGGCCGCGCCGACGGTCGTCCCCTGCGCCGGCACGTAGGTCACGAACATCTCCGCGCCTTGCCGGAGCTCCGCCGGGATCGCCTCCGCGATCCGGTCGAGCTTCGCGAGGAGGTCCTTCAGCCCCGGTCCGCCCGAGTTCTTCTCAAACCCCTCCCGGTACGCGTCCATCACCTGCTGCTTCGTGACCGTCCGGAGGAACACCATCCGCACCCGCTTCGGGACGTCGGCGGCCACGACGGACGCGGCGTCCTTCGACGGCTCGGGGAGGTAGAGCCCCCCCGCGTAGACCTTGATGACGAACCGCTTCCGGAGGCCGGCGCCGTTGAGCTGCAGCTTCTGGCCCGCGACGTCGATGGTGTCGGGGAAGTCCACTCCCGCGACCTTCCGGGCGAGGGCGGGGGTCGCGACGCAGAGCGCGAGCGCGGCGGCGAGGAGCCTCTTCATGGTGACTCTCCGTGACGGGGTCCGCACGAGACTCTACTCCCCCGGCCGCGCTGCGGCGGGGCCCCGTGGGGGCGCTCCGGCCGCGGCGGCGCGCCGGGCGCTAC
>JAHWYA010000219.1 GCA_020028115.1 Anaeromyxobacter sp. | reverse complement strand
GGGCGTCGGCGGCGACGCCGAGGGCGGGCGCGAGGGCGAGCGCGGCGGCGAGGGGGAGTGCGAGTCTCATGGTGCGGTTCCTTTCGTGGCTCGTTTTCGCGGCGCTACGGGGCCGCTTCCGGTGGAGGAGGCTGGGAAGGAGGGACGTCGAGCTCGACGAGCTTCCGTTGCAGGAAGCGGAACACCGCCACGACGATGCTCGCGAGCGGCGCCGCGAGCAGCGCGCCCACGATCCCGAGGCTGCGCTCGCCGATCACGAGCGCGAGCACGATGAGCACGGGGTGGATCCGCGTCGCGTCGCCCATGATCTTCGGGTTCAGGACGTAGGCCTCGAGCGCGTGGATGACGAGGATCCAGCCGAGGGCGAAGAGCGCCTTCGAGACGCCGCCCGCCGTGAGCGCGAGCAGCACGATCGGGATCGAGGACAGGATCGTCCCGAAGATCGGGATGACGTAGAGGAGCGTCGCGAGGGCGGAGAGCGCGAACGCGAACGGGACCCGCAGGACGAGGAGCCCGCCGAGCGTCAGCACCCCGTTCAGCAGCATGATCGTGAGCTGGCCGCGGACGACGCCCGCGAGCCCCGTGTCGATGCCGTGGAGGAGCCGGCGCAGGTCCGGGCGCCAGGAGGCGGGGACGATGGACTCCGCGGAGCGGACGATCCGCGGCGCGTCCATCGAGATGAACGCGGTCAGCATGAAGAGGAGGACGAAGAAGAAGATCGTCTTCACCGTCCCGGTGAGGAGCGCGCGCGAGAGCGTGACGACGTCCCCCAGCCGGCCGCGCGCCGCGGCGGAGGCGTCGCGGAGCGCGTCGGCGAGCCCGGCGGCGAGGTCCACGTGGAGCCGCGCCCCGGTGCGGCCCTCGCCCGGGAGGACGTCCACCGGGATGCCGTACCGCTGCATGAAGTCGTCGATGGAGTGCGCCCAGCGGTCGATGGTGTCCGGCCCGATCCCGGCGAGGAACTCGCGCAGCTCGAGCAGGCCGCGCACCGCCTCGCGGTAGATCTGCGGGACGATCGAGACCGCGAGGACGTACACCCCCGCCGACAGGAACAGGTACACGACGGCCACCGCGCTCCAGCGCGGCACGGTCCGCTCGCCGATCCGCGCCCGCGTGAGCCGCGCGATGAGCGGATCGATGACGTACGCCGCGAGCGCCGCGAGGACGAACGGGAGCAGCACCTCCCGCGCGGCGAAGAGCACCCCGAGGACGAGGAGCCACACGAGCGCCGTGAGCGCGTAGAGCCGCGCGCGCGGGCGTCGCCAGAACGGGATCGGCGGCGGGGGCAGCATCGGGGCCCGAGTATGGCCCGGATCGCCCTCACCGTCAGCGGGCTTTCGCTACTCCTCGAGCGTCGAGACGTCGCCCTCGGGGAGCCCCTGCGCGCGCGCCTTCAGGACGCGCCGCATGATCTTCCCGGAGCGGGTCTTCGGGAGCGCGTCGACGAAGTTCACCTTCTCCGGCCGGACGATCGGGCCGAGGTGCTTCGCGACGTGCGCCTTCACCTCTTCCTCGAGCTCGGGGCTCGGCTTGAAGCCCTGGCGCAGCAGGCAGTAGCAGTGGATCGCCTGCCCCTTCACCTCGTGCGCGAGGCCGATGACGGCCGCCTCGGCGACGGCGGGGTGCGAGACGAGGGCGCTCTCGATCTCGGCGGTGCCGAGCCGGTAGCCCGCGACCTTGATGACGTCGTCGGTCCGGCCGATGACCCAGAAGTACCCGTCCTTGTCCCGCTTGGCGGAGTCGCCCGCCATGTACTTGCCGGGGTACTTGGACCAGTACTGCTTCACCATCCGGTCCGGGTCCTTGTAGATGGTCGTCATCATCGCCGGCCACGGCTTCTTGAGGACGAGGAAGCCCTCCTCGCCGTCCGGCACCGGCTTCCCGTTCTCGTCGAGGATCTCCGCCTCCTGGCCGAAGAACGGCTTGGTGCCGGAGCCCGGCTTGAGCGGCAGCGTGGGGACGGGCGTGATCATGAACATGCCCGTCTCGGTCTGCCACCAGGTGTCCATGATCGGGCAGCGCGCCTTGCCGATGACGCGGTGGTACCACCTCCACGCCTCGGGGTTGATGGGCTCGCCGACCGAGCCGAGGAGCCGGAGCGTCGAGAGGTCGTGGCGGTTCGGCCACGACTCGCCGAAGCGCATCAGCCCGCGGATCGCGGTGGGCGCCGTGTAGAGGATCGTGATGCCGTACTTCTCGACGAGCGACCACCAGCGGTTCGGGTACGGGTAGGTCGGCGCGCCCTCGTACATGAACGTCGTCGCGCCGTTGAGGAGCGGGCCGTAGACGATGTAGCTGTGGCCGGTGACCCAGCCCGGATCGGCGGCGCACCACCACCGGTCCTCGTCCTTGATGTCGAAGACGTACTTGAGCGTGGAGTAGATGCCGACCTGGTAGCCGCCGTGGCAGTGCGTGATCGCCTTCGGCTTACCGGTCGTCCCGGACGTGTAGAGGATGTAGAGCGGGTCGTCCGCCTCCATCACCTCGGTCGGGCACGAGCCCGTCGCGAGGGGGAGCTTCATGAGCTCGTGGTACCAGTAGTCGCGCCCGGGCTCCATGCGGACCTCGTGCGCGGTCCGCTGCACGACGATCACGGTCTCGACGGTGGGGCAGCGGCGGACGGCGTCGTCCACCGTCTTCTTCAGCTCCACGATCTTGCCGTTCATGAAGCCGCCGTCGGCGGTCACGACGACCTTCGACTCCGAGTCCTCGATGCGCCCCTGGAGCGCGTCGACCGAGAAGCCGCCGTACACGACGGAGTGGATCGCGCCGAGCTTCGCGGTCGCGAGCATCGCGATCACGATCTCGGGGATGCGCGGCATGTAGATGGTGACGCGGTCACCCTTGCGGACGCCCATCGCCTTCAGCACGTTCGCGAACTTCGAGACGTCGCGGTTGAGCGCGAAGTACGAGTAGGTCCGCACCTCGTTCTTCTCGCCGACCCACACGAGCGACAGCTTGTTCTTGCGCCAGGTGCGCTGGTGCCGGTCGAGGCAGTTGTGGACGATGTTCGTCTGCGCGCCCTTGAACCACTTGAAGAACGGCTTCTTCGTGTCGTCGAGGACCGTGTCCCACTTCCGGTACCACTCGAGCTCCTCGGCCTCGGCCGCCCAGAAGCCCTCCAGGTCCTCGCTCGCCCGGCGGGCGATCGCGTCCCAGTCCTTCACGCGCGCCTGCGACACGACCTCGGGCGACGGGTAGACGACCTCGCCCTCGAGGCCGCCGGGGCGCGCGGCCGGGACGCCGTTCACGCGGGACGGCCGCGCTGCGGCCTGGGCGGGAGGCGCCGGGCTCTTCGGACGGCGGGCGGCGGCGGGGGTGGGCTTCACGGTGCGGGAACGGGCCACGGGGGCACCCTCCAATCTCGTTCAGTTCTAAGGGTTGGGTCCGCGGTCCGCGCCGGGTACCCGGTCACGGCTGGTCAACGAAAGCGAGCGAACGAACTTAGCAGAACGCCGAGCCGCGGTTCAAAAGGGATCGCGGGAGCGCCCCGCTTCGGCTCGCGCGCGGCGTGCGGGTGTGGAGTTGTCGCCCCGCCGCCGGGCGGGGGTTATCCTCGCCCGGTGATCCTGCCGCCCAAGCTCCGAACGGGGGACCCGGTCCGCGTCGTGGCCCCGTCGAGCCCCTTCGACCCGGCCGCCTTCGAGGCCGGGCTCTCGATCCTGTCCGGCCGGCTCGGCCTCGTGCCGCGGATGCGAACGGATCTCACGGCGCGGCGCGCGTACCTCGCCGGGGACGACGGCCGCCGCGCGGAGGAGTGGCGAGAGGCGGTCGCGGATCCCGAGGCGCGCGCCATCTTCTGCGCCCGCGGCGGCTACGGCGCGATGCGGATCCTGCCGGCGGTCGACCCGGCGCCGCTGCTCGCCCGCCCGAAGGTGCTCGTCGGGTTCTCGGACGTCACGGCGCTCCACGCCGCGCTGAACCGCGCCGGGCTCGCCACGATCCACGGCCCGGTCCTCACGCAGCTCTCGCGCGCGCCGGACGACGCGGTGCGGCACCTCCAGGCGCTCCTCTTCGAGGACCCGCCGCGCGCCGGCCCCTGGGACCTCCCCGCGCCGGGCGCCGGGCTCGTCGCCGAGCGGACGGTTCGCCCCGGGCGCGCGTCCGGGGCGCTCCTCGGCGGCACGCTCACGATCCTCGCCCACCTCGCCGGGACGCCGTTCGCGCCGCGGCTCGACGGCGCGATCCTCCTCCTCGAGGACGTCGGCGAGAAGCCGTACCGGCTCGACCGGTGCCTCACGCAGCTCCGGCTCGCGGGCGCGCTCTCCGGGCTCGCGGGCGTCGCCATGGGCCGGCTCACGGGGTGCGACGACGGCGGGGTCCTCGCCGCGGACGTGGTGCGGGAGGCGGTGCTCGCCCTCGGCGTCCCGGCGATCGAGGGGCTCCCGGTCGGCCACGAGGACGCGAACTTCGCCGTGCCGCTCGGCGCGCGCGCGACCCTCGTCGCGCCCGCTCCCGGCGAGGAGGGGCCCCCGCGCCTCCTCTTCGACGGGTGGTCGGCGCGGGCGGGGGCGTGACGGATGGCGGCGGCCTTCGCGCGCGTCGGGGCGGTCCTCGAGGACGGGCTGCGCGAGGGGGTCGCGCCCGCGCTCTCCGCGGCCGTGCTCCGCGGCGGCGCCCTGGTCCACGCGAGCGTCCACGGCACGATCCCCGCGCCCGCGCCGCGGCCGCTCGGCGAGCGGGACCTCTTCGACGTCGCGTCGCTCACGAAGGTCCTCGCGACCGCGACGCTCGCGGCGCAGCTCGTCGACTCGGGTGCGCTCGCGCTCGACGCTCCGGTCGCGGCGCGGCTCCCCGGGTTCGAGGCGGGCGGGAAGGGCGCGGTCACCCTCCGGCACCTGCT
>JAHWYA010000218.1 GCA_020028115.1 Anaeromyxobacter sp. | reverse complement strand
GCGGCGAGCTCGGTGAGCAGCGTCGACGTCGTCATGGGGGGCGTACCTTAGCACCATCAGAACGGGGGGCCACTCGCTCCGCAGCGCCTGCGGCCTGCGGAGCTCGCGCCCCCCCGCGCCCCCCGCTCGCTCCGGGGCAGCCTCCTCCGGCTGCCCCTCCGCTCGCCACGCCGACGAGCTTCACGCCCTCGCCGCCACCCTGGAGGGCCGCCCGCCCGAGGAGATCCTCGCCGCCGTGGCCCCGCGGTTCCCGGGGCGCATCGCGCTCGCGTGCAGCTTCGGCCTCGAGGACTGCGTGCTCGTCGACGTCGTGGCGCGCCACCGGCTCGCGGTCGAGGTCTTCACCCTCGACACCGGCTTCCTCTTCCCGGAGACCCAGGTGCTCTGGTCCACGCTCGAGGCGCGGTACGGGGTGCGGATCACCGCGGCCCCCGCGGACCTCGCGCCGCTCGACCGGACCCAGGCCCCGCCCTGGGAGCGCGACCCCGACGCCTGCTGCGCGGCCCGCAAGGTCGTGCCGCTCCGGGCGAAGCTCGCCACGCTCGGCGCCTGGGTCACCGGGATCCGCCGCGACCAGACCCCCGACCGGGCCACCGCGAAGGTCGTCGAGTGGGACGAGCGGTTCGGGCTCGTGAAGGTGAACCCGATCGCCGGCTGGACCGCGGCGGACGTCGCGGCGCACGTCCGGCGCCACGAGGTCCCGACGAACCCGCTCCACGAGCGCGGGTACCCGTCCATCGGCTGCGCGCCGTGCACGTCGCCGGTGCGGCCGGGCGAGGACCCGCGCGCCGGGCGCTGGCGCGGCCGCGAGAAGACGGAGTGCGGGCTCCACGCCGACCGGGCGTCGGGCGGCGGCGGGATCCCGCGGCCATGACGACCGCCGCCGTCCCCGTGCCCCGCGCGCCGCGCGCGGGCTGGTCGCCCGGCGTGCTACCCGGGTTCGGGCTCTCCACCGGCTTCACGGTGCTCTACCTCTCGGTGGTGGTGCTCGTGCCGCTCTCGACCCTCGCGCTGCGCTCGAGCGCCCTCTCCTGGGAGGAGGCCTGGCGGATCGTCGCCTCCCCCCGGGCGCTCGCCTCGTACCGGCTCTCCTTCGGCGCGTCCCTCGCGGCCGCGGGCGTGAACGTCGTCTTCGGCGTCCTCGTCGCCTGGGTCCTCGCGCGCTACCGCTTCCCGGGCCGGTCCCTCGTCGACGCGGTCGTGGACCTGCCGTTCGCGCTCCCGACCGCGGTGTCGGGGATCGCCCTCACCGCGGTGTACGCGCCGAACGGCTGGATCGGCCGGCACCTCGCGCCGCTCGGGGTGAAGGCGGCGTTCTCGCCCCTCGGCGTCGGGATCGCGCTCACCTTCATCGGCCTGCCGTTCGTGATCCGCACCGTGCAGCCGGTGCTCGAGGACCTCGACGCCGAGCTCGAGGAGGCCGCCGCGGTCCTCGGCGCCGGCCGCTGGCAGACCTTCCTGCACGTCCTCGTGCCGATCCTCCTGCCCGCGGCCCTCACCGGCTTCGCCCTCGCGTTCGCGCGGGCGCTCGGGGAGTACGGCTCGGTCGTCTTCATCTCGGGGAACATGCCGCTCCGGACGGAGATCTCGCCGCTCCTCGTCATGACCCGGCTCGAGCAGTACGACTACGCGGGCGCGGCGGCCATCGCGGTCGTGCTCCTCGGCGCGTCGTTCCTGATCCTGCTCGGCGTCAACCGGCTCCAGGCGTGGGCGCGCGTCCGCACGGGGCGCGCGTGAGCGCCCCGGCCCGCCCGCGCCGCCCCGGCGAGGACCCGCCCGCGGTCCGGATCGCGCTCACGGCGCTCGCCCTCGTCTTCCTCGCCGTGCTCGTGCTCGTCCCCGCGGCCGCGGTGGTCGTCGAGGCGCTGAAGGACGGGGCCGGGCTGTTCTGGAAGGCGCTCCGCGATCCCGACGCGCTCGCCGCCGTCCGGCTGACGCTCCTCGTCGCGGCGATCGCGGTGCCGCTCAACGCCGCCTTCGGCCTCGCGGCCGCCTGGTCGGTCACCCGCTTCCGGTTCCCCGGGAAGAGCGTCCTCGTCTCGCTCATCGACTTGCCCTTCGGCGTCTCGCCGGTCATCTCCGGCATGGTGACGGTGCTGCTCTTCGGCGCGCAAGGCTGGTTCGGCCCATGGCTCTCCGATCACGGCGTGAAGGTCGTCTTCGCGGTGCCCGGGATCGTCCTCGCGACCGTGTTCGTGACCTTCCCGTTCGTCGCGCGCGAGCTCATCCCGTTCATGGAGGCGCAGGGAACCGAGGAGGAGGAGGCCGCCCTCGTCCTCGGGGCGGGCGGCTGGCAGATCTTCCGGTCGGTCACGCTCCCGAACGTGAAGTGGTCGCTCCTGTACGGTGTCGTCCTCTGCAACGCGCGGGCGATGGGCGAGTTCGGCGCGGTCTCCGTCGTGTCGGGCCACATCCGCGGCGTCACCAACACGATCCCGCTGCAGGTCGAGATCCTCTACGGCGAGTACCAGTTCCGCGCGGCCTTCGCGGTCGCGTCCCTCCTCTTCGTCCTCGCGCTCGTCACCCTCGTCGCGAAGAAGTCCCTCGAGTGGCGACAGCACCTCGCGCGGCGCGAAGGCGCCCGCCGGAGCCCCGCATGAGCATCGAGATCCGCGGCCTTTGGAAGTCGTTCGGGACGAACACCGTCCTGAAGGACGTCTCGCTCGACGTCCCGGACGGCGAGCTCGTGGCGCTCCTCGGCCCGTCCGGGTGCGGGAAGACGACCCTGCTCCGCATCCTCGCCGGGCTCGAGACCGCGGACGCGGGCGACGTCCGGCACGCGGGCGAGGAGATCTCGTCGCGCTCGGCCCGCGAGCGAAACGTCGGGCTCGTGTTCCAGCACTACGCCCTGTTCCGCCACATGACCGTCGCCGAGAACGTCGGGTTCGCGCTGCGGGTCCGCAAGCGGCCGAAGGAGGAGATCGAGGCGCGCGTGAACGAGCTCCTCGCGCTCGTGCAGCTCGACGCCTACCGCGCCCGCTACCCGCACCAGCTCTCCGGCGGCCAGCGCCAGCGCGTCGCCCTCGCGCGGGCGCTCGCGACGTCCCCGCGCATCCTCCTCCTCGACGAGCCGTTCGGCGCGCTCGACGCGCGGGTCCGGCAGGAGCTGCGCCGGTGGCTCCGGCGGCTCCACGACGAGCTGCACGTGACGAGCGTCTTCGTCACCCACGACCAGGAGGAGGCGTTCGAGGTCTCCGACCGGATCGTCCTCATGAACCAGGGGCGCATCGAGCAGGTCGGCTCCCCGGCGCAGGTGTTCGAGGAGCCGGCGAGCCCGTTCGTGATGCGCTTCCTCGGGGCGGTGAACGTCTTCCAGGGGCACGTCGAGGGCGACCGCGCCTACGTGCAGGACCTCGAGTTCGCCGCGCCCGGCGGGGCCGGCCGCACCCCCGCCCACGTGTTCGTGCGCCCGCACGAGCTCGAGATCCACCGCGCGGCCGTGCCGGGGAGCCTCGCCGCGACCGTGAGCCGCCTCGTGCCGCTCGGGGCGGCGGTCCGCGTCGAGCTCACCGCGGCGGGGAACGGCGCGCTCGAGGTGGAGCTCGACCTGCGGCGGAGCGAGGCGCTCGCCCTCGCCCCGGGCGACCGCGTACACCTCTCGCCGCGCCGCGTCCGCGTCTTCCCGGCGTCCGCCGACCAGGGCGACAGCCTCACCGCGAGCGGGCTCTAGGGCGCAGGCAGCCTCTCGCGAGTCGCCGCGAGCGAGCGACCCCGGGCGAGCCGCCCCGCGGGCGAGCGGGCCCCTTGCGCCCGGGCGCCCGGTCGAGGTAGAGAATGCGAATCATTCTCAACTTCGGAGTCCGGATGCCCCGCTTCCTCGCCGCCCGCCTCTCCTCCCTGCTCGCCGCCGCGCTCGTCGCCCTGCCCGCCGCGGGCGCGGAGCGCGTCGTCCACGTCTACTCCGCGCGCCACTACCAGACCGACGAGGCGCTCTACGCCGCGTTCACGGCGAAGACCGGAATCCACGTGAAGCGGATCGAGGGAAAGGAGGACGAGCTCCTCGAGCGGATCAAGAGCGAGGGCGCGAACGGGCCCGCCGACGTGTTCATCACCGTGGACGCCGCGCGCCTCGGGCAGGCGGAGGCGCTCGGGCTCTTCGCGCCCCTCCGCTCGAGGACGATCGAGGAGCGCATCCCGGCGAACATGCGCACCGGGACGTGGGCCGCGTTCTCCACGCGCGCGCGCGTCATCGCGTTCGCGAAGGGGAAGGTCGACCCGTCCACCCTCCGCGACTACGAGGACCTCGCCTCCCCCGCCCTGAAGGGGAAGCTGTGCGTCCGGTCCGGAGGGCACCCCTACAACCTCTCCCTCGGCTCCGCCCTCGTCGCGCACCTCGGCGAGCAGCGCACGGAGCAGTGGGCGCGGGGGATCGTCGCGAACCTCGCCCGCGCCCCGAAGGGCGGCGACACCGACCAGCTCCGCGCGGTCGCGGCCGGAGAGTGCGACGTCGCGCTCGCGAACTCCTACTACGTCGCGCGGCTCATGCGCTCAGACAAGCCGGAGGACCGGGAGGTGGTCTCGCGGATCGGGATCGCCTGGCCGAACCAGCAGAACCGCGGCACGCACGTGAACGTCTCCGGAGGCGGCGTCCTCAAGACCGCGCCGCACCCCGCCGAGGCGCTGGCGTTCCTCGAGTACCTCGCGAGCGACGAGGCCCAGGCCCACTTCGCCGACGGGAACGACGAGTGGCCGGCGGTCCGGACCGCGAAGGTCCGCAACCCCGCCCTCGAGGCGCTCGGGACGTTCAAGGCGGACGCGCTCGACGTCGCGACGCTGTCGCGGAACACCGCGCTCGCGCAGAAGATCTACGACCGTGCCGGGTGGCGCTGAGGCGGGGCGGTGGGACGCCGGGCCCG
>JAHWYA010000217.1 GCA_020028115.1 Anaeromyxobacter sp. | reverse complement strand
CCAGAAGCTCCGCGAGATCATCGGCGGGAACGACCTCCGGAGCGTCACGGTGGTCCGGATGGAGGTTCCGTGCTGCGGCGGGATCTCGATGGCGGCGCGCCGGAGCCTCGAGGCGAGCGGCAAGGACCTTCCGTTCCGGGACGTCGTCGTCGGCGTCGACGGCACCCTCCGCGGGTAGCCCGAAGATCCGGACCGGCGTCCCCGGCCCGTTCGGCCTAGACTCGGGGCCATGAAGGCCGTGCTCTTCCAGGGCCGCGGCGGGCCCGAGGTCATCCGGACGGGCGAGGTGCCCGACCCCGCGCCCGGGCGAGGCGAGGTGCTCGTCCGCGTGCGCGCGGCGGCGCTGAACCGCGCGGACCTCCTCCAGCGGCGCGGCCAGTACGCGCCGCCCGCGGGGACGCGCGAGGACGTCCCCGGGCTCGAGCTCGCGGGCGAGGTCCTGCGCACCGGCGAGGGCGCCGCCGCGTTTCGGCCGGGCGACCGGGTGATGGCGATCTGCGCGGGCGAGGGGCAGGCGGAGCTCGCGGTCGTGCACGAGCGGATGCTCCTCCCGATCCCCGAGCGGCTCTCCTTCGAGGAGGCGGCGGCGCTGCCGGAGGCCGGCATCACCGCCCACGACGCGCTCTTCACCCTCGGCGGGCTCCGGCCCGGCTGGCCCGTCCTCGTCCACGCGGCGGGGTCCGGGGTCGCGACGGTCGCGATCCAGCTCGCGAAGGCCGCGGGCGCGACGGTGCTCGGGACCTCGCGCACGCAGGACAAGCTCGAGAAGGCGCGCCCGCTCGGCCTCGACCACGCGCTCCTCGTCGCGCGCGACGCGCCGCGGTTCGCCGACGAGGTGAGGCGGCTCACGGGCGGCCGCGGCTGCCCGCTCGTCCTCGACTTCGTCGGCGCCGCCTACGCGCGGGAGAACCTCGCCGCGCTCGCGCCGCGCGGCGTCCTCGTCGTGGTCGGGACGATGGGCGGCGCCGAGGCGGCGACGGACCTCCGGGTCCTCATGCAGAGGCGGGCGTCGGTCGTCGGGACGACGCTCCGCATGCGCCCGCTCGACGAGAAGATCGCCGCGACGCAGGCGTTCGCCCGCGACGTCCTCCCGCTCGTCGCGGCGGGGCGCGTCCGCCCCGTCGTGGACGAGGTCCTCCCGGCAGAGCGCGCGCGCGAGGCGCACGAGCGGATGGAGCGGAACGAGAGCTTCGGGAAGCTCGTCCTCCGCTTCTGAGCGACCGGCCCATGGCGCGCCTCCACGACTCCGCCCTCGCCCTCCCCCTCGCCCTCGCGCTCGCCGCGTGCGGGAGCGATCCCGAGCCGCAGCGCCCGCCGTCGGCATGGACGGACATCGCCGGAATGCTTTGCGCGGACGGTTCCCCGACGGGCATCGGAGTGTTGGCGGGCAGGTCGGATGCAGTGCTCGTGTACCTCGCGGGCGGCGGCGCGTGCTGGCGCGACCGGGCGTCGTGCTCGAACACGCTCCGCGCGTTCGGGAGGACGGAGTTCGAGTTCCTGCAGCTCCTCGCGTCGGGGACGGTGTTCGACCGCACGCTCGCCGGGAACCCGTTCTCGTCGTGGACTTTCGTGTACGTCCCGTATTGCACCGGCGACGTCCACGCCGGCGACGCGGTGCAGACGTACGGTGGCGTCACCTGGAATCACCACGGGTGGCGAAACCTCGGGGCGGCGGTCGGAGCGCTCACGGCAGCGCTGCCGCGCCCGGCGAACGTCGTGGTCGCGGGCTCCTCCGCCGGAGGGTTCGGCGCGCTCGCCGCGTACGATCTCGTGCGCGACGCGTGGGACCCCGCCGGTGGTACCAGCGCTGCGCTCCTCGACGACTCCGGTCCGACGTTCGTGGGAACGTCGATCCCTCCCTCGCTCCTCGCGACCTGGTGGGACGGGTGGAGCCTCGGATCGACGCTGGGCGTGCGCTGCCCCCAGTGCGAGTCCGATCTGTCCGAGATCTGGCGGACGCTCGTGACCAACCACCGCGACGATCGGCTGGCACTCCTGTCGACGACCCAGGACGCGACGATGCGGGCGTTCTTCGCCGATCCCGACGCCGGAAGCTCGCCGCCGCCGATGTCGCCCGCCGCGTTCGAGGCCGCGCTCGGCGCGCTCGCGGCCAAGCTCGGCCCCCTCGGCCCCACCGTCGCGACGTACCGGATTGACGGAGCCGACGCACACCGGCACGCGCTGCTCCTCGACCGTTCGTTCCTGCCGTTCGCGGCGGGCACACCGGTACTCGACTGGATCTCGGATATGAGCTCGGGCGCGCCGTGGTCCTCGGTGCCGTAACAGCCAACCGGGCAGGCGCGCGACAAGCATCCGCTGGCGGGGCGACGCCGCGAGGGTCACGCGGTCCCTAGCTTCGGGCGTGCGGCTCCTCTACCTCCACTACGGCCCGCAGTCGGGGGTCACCGCCGCGGTGTCCCGGGCGCTCGCGGCGGCGGGGATGGACGTCCTCCTCGCGAACCCGATGGAGCGGTTCCTGTGGCAGCTGCGCCCGGGCTCGAGGCTCCCGAACCCGCGCCCCGCCGCGATCCGGGCGTTCGCCGAGGCGCTCTGGCGTCACGGACGGTGCTGGAAGGAGTACTGGGTGCACACCCCGTGGGCGTTCGACCACCTCTCGGGGGTGGCCCTGGAGGCGGTGCAGCGCGCCCGCCCCGACGTGGTCCTCCAGGCGGGGGTGCTCTTCGGTCCCGGCGCCGCGCCCTCCGGGCCGTATCACCTGTACGTCGACCACACCCGGGCCATCGCCGAGCGGTACGAGCGCGCGCCCGGGCTGCCGCCGCCGCTGCCGCCCGATCCGGCGTGGCGCGCGCGCGAGGAGCGGGTCTATCGCGGCGCCGCGACGATCTTCTCGATGAGCGCCTTCGCGGCGCGGTCGCTCGTGGCGGACTACGGCGTCGATCCCGAGCGCGTGCGGGTCGTCGGGGCGGGGCCGAACGTCGCGCCGATCGCGCCCGTGCCGCTCCGCGAGGAGGACCGCGAGCCCGCCATCCTCTTCGTCGGGCGGCACTTCGAGCCGAAGGGGGGACCGGACCTCGTCGAGGCGTTCCGGCGCGTGCGGAGGGCCGTCCCGCGCGCGGCGCTCTGGATCGTCTCGCAGCACGCGCCCCCGCGGCTGCCGGAGGGCGCCGTCTTCCACGGGCCGCTCGGCCCCGGCGCGCTCTCCGCCCTGTTCGCGCGCGCGAGCCTCTTCGCGCTCCCGACCCAGCGCGAGGCGTTCGGGCTCGCGTTCCTCGAGGCGATGGCGTTCGGGCTCCCGGTGGTCGGGACGGCGATCGAGGCGATCCCCGAGATCGTCGCGCACGGCGAGACCGGGCTCCTCGTGCCGCCCCGCGACCCCGCCGCGCTCGCCGAGGCCTGCGCGGCGCTCCTCCGCGATCCCGCCCGCGCGCGCCGGCTCGGCGAGGCCGGGCGGGCCCGCCTCGTCGAGCGGTTCGGCTGGGACCGTGCGGCTGCCCGCATGCTCGAGGTGCTGCGGCCCTCGCGCGCGGCGCCATCGGGCTCCGGCTCAGGCGAGCAGCGTGCGGGGTAGTGCGAGCGCTCGATCCCGCGCGGGCCCTTCGGCCGGGCGTGGGGGGCTGCGCATCGTCTCGTACGGAGGGGGAACTTGGCCGACTCGATCCTGACGCGGGCGCGCCCGCTGCTCGCGGCACGGCTCGCCGGCGCCTTGCTCGCGCTCGCCGTGCCCATGGTCCTCGCGCGGGTACTCCTCCCCGCGTCCTACGGCACGTTCAAGCAGGCCTGGCTCGTCTCGCAGACGCTCGCGCTCATGCTGCCGATGGGGCTCACCCAGAGCCTCTACTACTTCGTCCCCCGCGCCCGCGAGGACGAGGACCGCTTCGTCGCGCAGACGGTCTGGGCCCACCTCGCGCTCGGCGCCCTCGCGGCGGGGCTCGTCCTCGCGGCCCGCGGGTTCCTCGCGGCCCGCTTCCAGAACCCCGAGCTCGACGCGCTGCTCGCGTGGCTCGCGGCCTTCACGGGGCTGTTCATCGCGGGTTCGCCCCTCGACGTCGCCTGGAACGCGTCGGGCCGGATCGGCGCCGCCGCCCTCGCGCGCCTCGCGACCGAGGTCCTCCGCAGCGGCGCCCTCGTGGCGGGCGCGGTGCTCGCGGGCAGCGTCCGCGGCGCGCTCGTCGGCATGACCCTCGCGACCGGCGCGCGCGCCCTCGCGAGCTTCGCCCTGCTCGCCCGCGGCCACGGGCTCGCGGGCAGCGCCGCGCTGCTGCGGCGGCAGCTCGCCTACGCGCTCCCCTTCGGCCTCGCCTTCCTGCTCGTCGTCCCCCAGCAGCAGTTCCACCAGTACGCGGTCTCCGCCGCGGTGACCGCGGCGGCCTTCGCGATCTACAGCGTCGGCACGTTCCAGCTCCCCGTCGTCGACGTCCTCTACTCGCCGGTGTCCGAGCTCCTCCAGATCGGCCTCGCCGACGCCGACGGGGCGGGGCGCACGCGCCGCGCGGGGCTCGGCCTCTTCCACGAGGCGGTGCTCCAGCTCTCGTTCGCCTTCTTCCCGCTGGCCGCGCTGCTCCTCGTCGCCGCGCCGTCGCTCATCGCGGTCGTCTTCTCGGAGGTCTACCTCCCCGCCGTCCCGATCTTCCGGCTCTCGGTCGTGCCGATCCTGCTCGCCGCGCTCCCGCTCGACGGCGTCATGCGCGCGCGGGCGCAGAACCGCTTCGTGCTCGTCCTCTCCGCGGTGAAGCTCGCGGCGACCGTGCCGCTCGTGCTCGCCGGCCTCGCGTGGCGGGGGCCGCTCGGCGCCTTCGCCGGCTGGATCTGCGCGGAGGCCCTCGCGCGCGCCGCGATGCTTGCGCGCGCGGCGAGGCTCTTCGACGTGCCGCTCTCGCGCGTCCTGCCCGCCCGCG
>JAHWYA010000216.1 GCA_020028115.1 Anaeromyxobacter sp. | reverse complement strand
CGCGCCCGCTCCGCCGCGAGCTCCCGCTCGACGGACTGGCACCGCGCGCAGGCGTCGACGTGCGCCGCCGCGCGCGCGCGCTCCTCGCCGGCGAGCTCTCCGGCGGCGAGCCGGCGGACGCGCATCGCCGAGCAGCCGATCCCGGGGCCTCCGAGGGCGGTCGTGGTCGTGGTCACGGGAGCTCCTCCGGGTCCGGCAGGGCGATGGAGGGCAGCGCCTCGGCCAGCGCGCCGCGCGCGGCCGCGAGGAACTCGCGCAGCCGCTTGCGCACGGTCGGGAGGCTCCGCCCCGTCTCCTGCGCGATCTCCGCCTGGGTCAGCTCGTCGACGAAGTAGAGCACGGCGATCTCCTGCGCCTCGAGGGGCGCGCACCCGAGGAGCGCCCGGACCAGCTCGCGGGCGTCGGGCTCGACGGTGCGCACCGTCCGCTCCCGCCCCATGCGCGCGAGCTCGTCGCGCCACGCCGCGCGCGAGGCGCGCAGCAGGTTCAGGCAGTGGTTCGTCGCGGTCCGCAGGAGGAACGCGGACGGGGAGGCCGCCCCCTCCCGCTCGACGCCGGCCCGCAGGACGCGGACGAACACGTCCTGCGTCGCGTCGCGGGCGGCGTCGTCGTCGCGCAGGAGGTAGCGGCAGCGGGCGTACACGGCGGCGGCGTGCCGCCGGTACAGCTCCTCGAGCGTCCCGCCGCCGCGCCCCGGCTCGACGCTCGTCCCCGGACCACCCTCGCCCCGCGAAGCGGGGCTGGGGAGGGGGCGGACGGGCGGACCGGAGACCTCTCCGGCCCGCCCGCCCAGGATGACCGCGAACCGGGTCACGTCAGGGGGCGGACAGCGTGGGGTCGAGACGGTCGAAGGCGCACGGGACGCCCGCATCGTACGCCGGGTCGGTGTCGTAGATCTTCACCCACCCCGCGGCCTCGCCGGCCCAGCACTCGCTCGCGTAGTAGTCGAAGCGGCCGCCTCCGGGGTTCGGGACGTTCGCGTGCGCGTCGCCGCGGCCGGCGCCGAGCGCGTTCCAGCGGGTGCGCAGGGCGACGTTCTCGTCCGCGGTCACGTCGTTGAACGCGAGCTGGAGCTCGCCGCCGGACGGAAGGGCGTCGAAGGCGTAGGCCGCGTTCATCACGTGGTCGAGCTTGGCGGGGTCGTCGTTGCGCGCGCCCAGGAAGGTGGCGGCGAGGTGCAGACCAGCCTGGTTGTCGTAGGTGACCGCGAGCCGGCCGTGATCCTTCTTCGTCCAGCCCTCCGCGTGCGGCAGCCGGTCCTGCGAGTCGAAGTCGATGGTGAAGTTGCCCCGGCCATGGTCGCGGTTCGGGCTGGCGACGGCCGTGCCCTCGATGAGGGCGACGAACGGCGCCTGCGGATCCGACGCCGGCTGCGCGGAGAGCGCGTAGTCGTAGCCGCCGTCCACCTTCGCGACGTGGAGCTTCCACACGGTGAGCTTGTCGTCGCTCGGCCACGGGCCCCAGGTGCAGGAGGCGTCGTCGCACGCGGTCGGCGGATACAGGGTGATGGCGTGAACGAACGTCAGCGTCCACCAGACGCCCACGTTGAAGGTGACCGCCGCCCAGTAGCTCGTGATGGCGTACTCGGACTGGTAGCCGGGCACGGCGGTGGCGGCGTGCGCGTCCCCGGACCCGAACGCGGCTGCGCCGGCGACGATGGGGTTCGTCGCGGCGGCGGGGGCGCCCATGCTGATCGCGGAGCTCTTCGGCAGCGCGTCCCGGTAGGCCTGCGCGGGGTCCTCGGCCGGCTGGCACGCGGCGAGGGTCAGGGCGGCGGCGGCGGTCAGGCTCGTCAGCTTCTTCATGTCGTCCTCGTCGTGGTCGCGGGCCGGTCCATCCGGCGCGCTCACCGATGGAGACACGGCGGCCGTCTCCGGATGGAAAGCCTGCCACCGGAAAACCGCAAAAAGAACGTGGGTGAACGTGCGCCCGCGTGACGTGCGTCACGCGGAGCGGCCTCCGCCGTGACGGCGATCACCGGGGCGCGTACCCGGCGGCGAAGCCGTGCGTCCTACCGCCGCGCCTTGAACCACTCGAAGGTGCGCGCGAGGCCGTCCGCGAGCTTCACCTCGGGCCGCCACCCGATCGCGGCGGCCGCGGCGGACGGGTCGATGCACGAGCGCTTCTGCTCGCCGAGGCGCGCCTCGGCGTGCTCGGGCGGGCGCGACACGCCGGCGGCGCGCGCGAGGTGACCGTAGAGCGCGACGACGTCCGTCTCGACGCCGGTGCCGACGTTGAGCGGCCCGTCGAACCGCCTCTCCGCCGCGAGCAGGTTCGCGCGGGCGACGTCGCCCGCGAACACGTAGTCGCGCGTCTGCTTGCCGTCCCCGAACACGGTGCACGGCCGCCCCTCGAGGAGCCGCCCGCAGAAGATCGCGACGACGCCCGCCTCGCCGTGCGGGTCCTGCCGCGGGCCGTACACGTTCGCGTAGCGGAGCGCGGTGAACCGGATCCCGAAGTTCGCGCGGTACACCCCGAGGTACAGCTCGCTCGCGGCCTTCGCCGCGCCGTAGTGCGACACCGGCTGCTGCGGGTGGGCCTCGGGCGTCGGGATGACCTCGGTGTCGCCGTAGGTCGCGCCGCCGGAGGAGGCGAAGAGGACGTGCTCGACGGAGCGCGCGGCGACCGCCGCCTGCATGAGGTTGAGGAGCCCCCCGACGTTCACGTCGGCGTCGAAGCGTGGGTCGGACATCGAGCGCCGCACGTCGATCTGCGCCGCGTGATGGCAGACCACCTGCGGCTTCTCCTTCGCGAGCACCTCGTGGACGGCCGCGCTCCGGACGTCCACCGGGTAGAACCGCGCCGCCGCGGGGACGTTCTCCCGCTTCCCGGACGAGAGGTCGTCGAGCACCGCGACGTCCCACCCCGCCGAGAGGAACAGGTCCGAGATCGTCGAGCCGATGAACCCCGCGCCGCCGGTGATGAGGATCCGCTTCGCCACGTCGCCCTCCCCTCAGCCTCGGACGCGCTCGCGGAACCAGGCGATGGTCCGCCGCATCCCGTCGTCGAACCCGATCTTCGGCTCCCAGCCGAGGATCTCCCTGGCGCGCGAGATGTCCGGCTTGCGCACCTTGGGGTCGTCCTCCGGGAGCGGCCGCTGGACGATGTCCACGCGCGTCCCGACGAGCCGCTGAACGGCGCGGGCGAACTCCATGATGGTGAGCTCGTGGGGGTTCCCCACGTTGACGGGCTCCTGGTAGCCGGACCGCAGCAGGCGCCAGATCGCCTCCACGTTGTCGTCCACGTAGAGGAACGAGCGGGTCTGCGAGCCGTCGCCGAAGAGCGTGATGGCCTCGCCCCGGAGCGCCTGGGCGACGAAGGTCGGGACGACCCGGCCGTCGTCGAGCCGCATCCGCGGCCCGTAGGTGTTGAAGATGCGCGCGATGCGGACGTCCACCTTCTCGTACCGCCGGTACGCCATCGTGATGGCCTCGGCGAACCGCTTCGCCTCGTCGTAGACGGCGCGCGGGCCGATGGGGTTCACGTTCCCCCAGTACGTCTCGCGCTGCGGGTGCTCGAGGGGATCGCCGTACACCTCGGAAGTGGATGAGAGCACGAAGGTTGCGCCGGCGCGCTTCGCGAGCCGGAGCGCGTTCTCGACGCCGATGGACCCGACGTGCATGGTCTCGAACGGGTGCTTCAGGTAGTCGATCGGCGAGGCAGGCGACGCGAAGTCGAGGACCGCCCGGATGGGGCCCGGGACGTCGAGGGGGGCGCAGATGTCCGCTTCGATGAGGTCGAAGCGCGGCTCCCGGGCGAGGTGCTCGAGGTTCCGCCGGGTGCCGGTGATGAGGTTGTCGACCCCGGTGACCCGCCAGCCCTCGGCGAGGAACCGTTCGACGAGGTGGCTGCCGATGAACCCGGCCGCGCCGAGGACGACCGCTCTCTGTTCGCTCATTGTCGGCGGGAATCTACTTCTTCGCCCCGAGATCATCGAGCGTCAGTTGACCGGGAAGGTTCCCGCGATAGTGATCGAGCACCATGTCGATGCCCTGCCGGATGTACTCGGCGACCGGCACCCGGGTCCGCTCGTGCAGGAGCTTCAGCCGCTCGCTCTGCTCGGGCGTGATGTAGACGGTCGTCGAGATCTTCTTCCGGGCCATGGGCGTCCGTTCCCGAAGCGCTGTGACACCATGTATAGTGTCACGCGGCGGTCGCGCGTCAAATACCGCCACGTCCGGCGACGCGCCGGCCGCGCGCGAGGTACCATCGCCGCCCCGCACCGAGGATCCCGAATGCGCCGACTCCTGCTCCCTCTCGCCGGTCTCGCCGCGATCGCCTGCGCGACCCCCGCGCCGAAGGCCGCGAACCCCGCGGCGGCGCCGCTCGAGGCGGCGCCGGTCACCCCGCCCGGGTTCGAGAAGCGCGCGAACGAGACCCTAACGGAGTTCGACCTCACCCACGACGGGAAGGCGGACGTCTGGAAGTACGCGACGAAGGACGCGTCCGGGAAGGAGGTCGTCCTCCGCAAGGAGAAGGACCTGAACGGCGACGCGAAGATCGACACGTGGGAGAAGTACGACCCCGACGGCTCGCTCACCCGCGTCGTCTACGATCTCGACTTCGACGGGAAGCCCGACGTGACGCTCCTCTACGAGAAGGACCAGCTCGTCCGCAAGGAGCTGGCCTTCGGCTTCGACGGCGTGCCGCGCGCCTGGAACTTCTACGAGAAGACGAAGCTCGTCCGGAAGGAGCGCGACACGAACGGCGACGGGAACGTCGACTACTGGGAGTACTGGGAGAACGGCGAGATCGACCGGATCGGCGTCGACAGCGACGGTGACGGGCAGGTCGACCGCTGGGAGGCGCGCAAGCGCGACGCGACCGCCGCCGCGGCGGCCGAGCCCGGCGGCGCCCCCCAGCC
>JAHWYA010000215.1 GCA_020028115.1 Anaeromyxobacter sp. | reverse complement strand
CCACTTCGGGTGGACCGCGGGCGCCGCGCGCGCCGGGCTCGCCGTGATGCGGGCCGCCCCCTCGCTGCCGGTGCTCCGCGAGGCGCTGCCGCGGCCGACACACGGGCCGTGGCGGGACTCGGTCCGAGGCCGCGACCGGGCCGTCGTCTACTTCCCGGCGTGCGTCGCCCGCACGATGGGGCCCGCCCCCGGCGATCCCGACCAGCGGACCGTGACGGAGGCGATGCTCTCGGTCCTCGACAAGGCCGGCTTCGACGTCCACTTCCCGGCGAAGCTCGACGCGCTCTGCTGCGGCCTGTCGTTCGAGTCGAAGGGCTTCCCCGACGCGGCGGCGCGCAAGACGAGGGAGCTCGAGGCCGCGCTCCTCGAGGCGACGGACGGCGGGAGGCTCGCGGTCGTCTGCGACACGAGCCCGTGCGCCCAGCGGATGAAGGCGACGCTCGACCCGCGCCTCGCCGTGTTCGAGTCGGTCGAGTTCGTCCACGACCGGCTGATGGAGCGGCTCCGCTTCGCGCGCCAGCCGGGGCCGGTGGCGCTCCACGTCACGTGCAGCGCGACGAAGATGGGGCTCGAGCCGAAGCTCCGCGCCCTCGCCGCCGCGTGCGCCGAGCGGGTGGTCGTGCCAGCCACCGGGTGCTGCGGCTTCGCCGGCGACAAGGGCTTCTCGACGCCCGAGCTCAACGCCTCCGCGCTCCGCGACCTGCGCGCCGCCGTCGACGGGTGCGCGCGCGGGTACTCGACGTCGCGCGGGTGCGAGGTCGGGCTCACGACCCACGCCGGCATTCCGTATCAATCCCTGGTACACCTCGTGGACGCCTGCACCACGGGAGTGTCCGCATGAAGCCGCCGCAGCACGAGCCGCTCGTCCTCGCCCTCGTCGGCGCGACCGGGACCGTCGGCCGCACCGTCCTCGAGGTCCTCGACGACCTCGAGGTGCCCGTGAAGGCGCTGCGGCCGTTCGCGTCGCCGCGGTCCGCCGGCACGACGCTCTCGTTCCGCGACGACGACCTGCGCGTGGAGGCCCTCCGCGACGGCGCCTTCCAGGGCTGCCACGTCGCGATCTTCTGCGCCGGGGCTGCGGTCGCGCGCGAGTGGGCGCCGCGGGCCCGCGCGGAGGGGTGCGCGGTCGTCGACGACTCGCCGGCGTTCCGCGGCGAGCCCGACGTGCCGCTCGTCGTCGCGGAGGTGAACGGCGGCGCCGCCGCAGGCGCCGCGCGCGGCATCGTCGCGAACCCGTCCTCCACCGCCACCGCGCTCGCGCTCGTCCTCGCGCCGCTCCGGGACGCGGCGGGGCTCCGGCGCGTGGTCGTCTCGACCTACCACTCCGCCTCCGGGCTCGGCCAGGGCGGCGTCGAGGAGCTCGAGAAGCAGGCCCGCGACCTCCTCAACCTGCGCGAGCCCGATCCACCGGCGCGCTTCCCGCACCGGCTCGCCTTCAACGTCATCCCGCAGGTCGGCGCGTTCGTCGACGGCGGCGCGACGGACGAGGAGGCGAAGATCGTGAGCGAGACGCGGAAGATCCTCGGCGAGCCGGGGCTCGCGATCGCGGCGACCGCCGTCCGGGTGCCGGTCTTCTTCGGCCACTCCGCGGCGGTGAACGTCGCCACGGTCCGCCCGCTCGGCGCGGCCGGGGCGCGCGCCGCGCTCGCGAAGGCGGCGGGCGTGAAGGTCGTGGACGACCCCGCGCAGCGCGTCTACCCGATGCCGATGCTCGTCGGGAGCGAGGACGCGGCCCTCGTGGGACGGCTGCGCGAGGACCCCTCGCAGGAGAACGGCCTCGCCCTGTTCGTCTCGATCGAGAACACGCGGAAGGGCGCCGCCACGAACGCGGTGCAGCTCGCGCAGCTCCTGGCGCGCCGCTCGGCCTGACAATTTGGCAGGCGGCGGGATCGGGGCGCTGCCATTTTGGCGCCGTCCCCGCTCGTCCGGACGCCCCTCCTTCGGGATTCGGGAGTCGCGACGCGCTGCTGTGCACCTTGCCAAGGTGGCGCTCCGCTTGCAGAATCGCGGCCGACATGAGACGGCTCCTGCTCCTCGCGCTCCTCGCGCCGGTGGTCACGTTGCCCCAGACCGTGCCCGACCCTACTCCGGGAAGCGTCTCGTTCGCGAACGAGTTGCACTCGGCCAACGACTCGTTCATCAACGCGGCCGAATGCGCGGGCGGGACGGTCCTCGTGCAGTGGGACATCGAGAACACCGCCACCACGATCACCTCGTTCACGGTCTACGCGCACAACAGGACGAGCGCTCACACCGAGCAGTCGACGGGCGCGTGCCCGACCGTGGACCAGGACGGCGGCGACACCGCGCTCAGGGTGGGCCCCATCGCGACCTTCGACGACGTGGCCGTGAGCAACCCGAACGGCGTGACCGAGCCCTCCGCGGAGATCGGTCTCGACGCCGCGTTCATCGTCTCGGTCGCCGGCAAGAGCTGCGGCGCCACCGCGGACGAGGACATCGTCCTCTGCGTGCAGGCGAACAACAACGGGGGCACCGCGCGCGGGAAGGTCGTCCTCTCGACGCGGGCGCCGGGCAAGCCGACGGCCGTCACCGCGGGATCGGGGAGCGGCGCCCTCAACGTCGAGTGGACCGCGCCGAGCGGCTCCCCGCAAGCGGAGTACTACGTCATCGAGGCCGCGTTCGACTCGACGACGACGCAGGCGATCGATCCGAGCCTCCTCGGGACGGTCACCTCGGGCGCCGTCACCGCGACCAGCCACCGGCTCACCGGCCTCGTCAACAGCGTGATCTACCGCGTCAGGGTCTACGCGTTCTCGACCGCGGACAACCGGAGCGTGGGCTCCGACGACACACGGGGGATGCCCGAGCTCGCGAACGACTTCTGGACGGCGTACAAGGCCGCGGGCGGGCAGGAGGAGGGCGGCTGCGGGTTCGGCTCCGCGGGCGCTATCGGGATCGTCCTCGCGGCCGCCGCCCTCGCCGTCCTGCGGAGGCGCTCGTGATGCGCGCGGTCGTCGCGATGCTCATCGCGGTGCTGGCGACCGCCGCCCGCGCCGAGTCTGGCCTCTGGGGCTCGTTCGAGCTCAGCGCGGGCACCTACCGGCCCGACATCGACGCCGAGTTCTCGGGGACGACGGCCCCCTTCGGCGGGGCGTTCGGCACGAGCCGCAGCTGGCAATTCCGCGTGGGCGCCTCGCGCAACGTCTTCACCGGTTACGGGACGCTCGAGGTCGGTGTCGCCGCGGGCTACATGCAGGCGAGCGGCCACGCGGTGAAGCTCGACGGCACGCGCTCGAGTGACGAGACGAGCTTCAAGATCGTTCCCACCAGCGTGCACGCGACCTACCGGCTCGACGTGCTCGCGGATCGCTGGGGCGTCCCGCTCGCGCCGTACGCGCGCGCCTCCCTCGAGCGCTACAACTGGTGGGTCAACGACGCGAGCGGGAAGCGGGTGATGGAGGGTGCGACGAACGGCTGGTCCTTCGCGGGCGGCCTCGCGATCCTCCTCGACTTCTTCGATCCCAGCCTCGCGCGCGAGCTCGACATGGACTCGGGCATCAACCACACCTACCTGTTCGCCGAGGCGCGCAAGACCAAGGTGAACGACTTCGGATCGAGCAAGAGCTGGGACCTGTCGGACACGGGAACCCTCTCCTACGCGTTCGGGATGCTCTTCGTCTTCTAGGGGCTCCGGGGCAGCCTCGTCCGGCTGCCCCTGCGCTCGCCACGCTAGAGCTTCCGGTGCTTCAGCGCCGGGAGCTCGACGCGGCAGCGCTCGAGCCGCGGCCGGCTGAAGGGCGCGACGCAGACGCCCTCCGCGTCCGGGCAGCGGGCGAGGACGACGCCCCACGGGTCGACGATCATCGCGTTCCCGAAGGTCTGGCGGTTCGCCGAGTGGCGGCCCACCTGGGCGGGCGCGATGACGTAGGCGAGGTTCTCGATCGCGCGGGCGCGGACGAGGACCTCCCAGTGGTCCTTCCCCGTGTAGAGCGTGAACGCCGCCGGGATCGTGATCACCTCGGCGCCGAGGCTCGCGAGCTTCCGGTACAGCTCCGGGAAGCGCAGGTCGTAGCAGACGGTGAGGCCGAGCCGGCCGAGCTGCGTCGGCGCGACCACGACCTTGTCGCCGGGGACCACCACCTCCGACTCCGCGTAGCGCGCGCCGTCCGGGATGTTCACGTCGAAGAGGTGGATCTTCCGGTAGGCCGCGACGATCGAGCCGTCGTCCGCCACGACCGCGCTCGTGTTGTAGGTCATCTTCGGGCTCGGCGACGTCTCGGCGATCGACCCGGCGACGACGAAGATCCCGCGCCGCCGGGCGAGCTCCCGGATCGCCCCGAGCGTGGGCCCCTCGAGCGTCTCCGCCCCGGCGAGCCGCTCCGCCTCGGGCCCCATGAAGGCGAAGTTCTCGGGCAGGGCGACGAGCTTCGCCCCGAGGTCGGCGGCCTCGCCGACGAGCCGCAGGGCGGCCTCGAGGTTCTTCGCGCGGTCGGCCGTCGACGTCATCTGGACGGCGCCCATGAGGTAGGCGGACGCAGGCATGAGCATTCCTTAGCATGGTCATTCGCCCGCGGGGCCCATCGAGCGCGCTACACTCATGGCGATGCAGCGCTTCTACACGACGTTCGAGGCGGCCCGCATGCTCGGGGTGTCCCTGCCCACCGTCGTCAACTGGATCAAGGCGCGCCGGCTGAAGGCGCACCGGACCCCCGGCGGCCACCGGCGGATCGCGCGGGAGGACCTCGCCGCGTTCATGCTCCGCCACGGCATCCCGCTCCCCGCCGAGCTGTCTGGGGCGGCGCCCGCCCGGCGGAAGGCGCTCGCGCCGATACCGTCGTGCTCGATGAAGCGGCGCTCCTTGATGCCCGACCGCTGCTGGATCCATTCGTCGCTGGTGGGCATCAG
>JAHWYA010000214.1 GCA_020028115.1 Anaeromyxobacter sp. | reverse complement strand
CGCCCCACTTCTCCTCGAGCTTCTTCACGAGCTCGGAGGCCTCCATGATGGAGAGCCCGGACAGCTGATCGACGATCGTGTTGAGATCGGCCATGACTTCTTCTCCCTCTCTTCGTTGCGGGCGCCGCGTGCGGCGCCCTGAGCGTTTGCGGCGCGCGCGGACCTCCGCGCGAGCCAGTTCACGTACCGTTTACTGAGACTTCTCGAGCTGGTCGCGGCGCGCGGCGATGACCTGGGCCAGCTGCTGGCCGGGGGTTCCGATCACGCGGGCGAGCTTCGTCGCGGGCTGGTTGATCATCATCGCGAGCTGGGCGCGGAGCTCCTGCAGCCCCGGCATCTTCGCCAGCGCCTGGACGCCCTTCGCGTCGATGACCTTCCCCTCGACCACCGCGGTGCGGATGGCGAAGTTCTCGCGGTCCTTCATGAACTCCGCGAGGAGCTTCGCCGGCACCACGACGTCGTCGTACGACATGACGATCGCGGTCGGTCCCACGAACTTCTCGGCGAGCGGCTCCAGCGACGTGCCCTTGGCGGCGCGCGCTGCGAGGGTGTTCTTGACGACGCGGTACTCCACCTTCGCGTCGCGGAGCTTCCTGCGGAGCTCCGTGACGGTCGCGACGTCGAGGTTCCTGGGCTCCGCGACGATGGCCGTCTTCGCCTTCGCCATCTTCTCGTGGAGCTCGCCGATGACCTGCTCTTTTTCTGTCCGGTTCAAGTCGAACTCACCACCTTTCGTGCCGCCGGCGCCTTTCGCCGGTCGGCGGGATGTTCGGGCTCGACCGGACTTCCCGGTACGGAACCCCCTGGCCAAGCAGGGGACGCTGCGCGAAACGCAGTTCCCGTCTCGGCGGGTCGGATCGTCTCGATCCGCTTGGCCGCCCCGCCCCTACGACCTCTCGCACTCGGGGCGCGGCGGGCCCGCTGTCTTGGACCAGAAACCCCGGCGGCGTTCGCGCCGCCGGGAACCTTCGAAACTCGAACCTCCGCTAGGCGTGGTGCGCCGCGAGCTCCGCGACGTCCACCTTGATGCCCGGGCCCATCGTCGTGCTGACGGTCACGTTCTTCACGTAGACGCCCTTGGCCGTCTGCGGCTTCGCCTTGAAGATGATCTCCATGATCGCGCTGAAGTTCGCCTTCAGCTTCTCCGGGTCGAAGGAGGCCTTGCCGAACGGCACGTGGACGATGCCCGCCTTCTCGACGCGGAACTCGACCTTGCCGGCCTTCTGCTCCTTCACCGCGCGCGCGATGTCCATCGAGACGGTGCCGACCTTCGGGTTCGGCATGAGGCCGCGGGGACCGAGCACCTTGCCGAGCCGGCCGACGACGCCCATCATGTCCGGGGTCGCGAGCACCTTGTCGAAGTCCATGAAGCCGCCCTGGATCTTCTCGGCGAGGTCCTCCGCGCCGACGAGGTCCGCGCCGGCCGCCTCGGCCTCCTTGGCCTTGTCGCCCTTCGCGAAGACCGCGATCTTCACGGCCTTGCCCATGCCGTGCGGGAGCACGACCGCGCCGCGGACGACCTGGTCCGCGTGCTTCGGGTCGACGCCGAGGTTGATGGCCGCGTCGACGGTCTCGTCGAACTTCTTCGTGGCCGTGTCCTTCACGAGCTTCATCGCCTCGTCGATCTTGTACCGCCGGGTGCGATCGACCTTCGCGAGGGCCGCCTTGTACTTCTTCGCAACGTTCGCCATGTCCGTGTCCTCTCGCTCAGCCGACGATGTCGATGCCCATGGACAGCGCGGTGCCCTCGACGGTCCGCATCGCGGCCTCGAGGCTCCCCGCCGTCATGTCCTGCATCTTCATCTTCGCGATCTGCTCCACCTGCTTCCGCGTCACCTGCCCGACCTTCTCCTTGCCGGGCTTGTGCGCGCCGGAGCCCTTCTTCTTCTCCGTGTGGAGGCCGGCCGCCTTCTTGAGGAGGATGGCCGCGGGCGGGGTCTTCAGCTGGAAGGAGAACGAGCGGTCCTGGTACACCGTGATGATGACCGGGATGATCAGCGCTTCCTTCGCCTGAGCCTGCGTCGCCGCGTTGAACTGCTTGCAGAACTCCATGATGTTCACGCCGTGCTGGCCGAGCGCCGGGCCCACGGGCGGGGCCGGGTTCGCCTTTCCGGCGGGGAGCTGCAGCTTGATCTGTCCTGTGACCTTCTTCGCCATGGCTTCCTTCCGGGAACTCCTGCTTCACGTCCCCTGCGTGGTCTATCGGGCACCGTGCCCTTCCACGCTCCTGTGAGTGCTGCCGTGCTGCGCTACGTCTTTTCGACCTGCATGAAGTCGAGCTCGACCGGGGTCGCGCGGCCGAAGATCGAGACGAGCACCCGGACCTTGCCCTTGTCCGGCTTGACCTCCTCGACCGTGCCGTTGAAGTTCGAGAACGGGCCGTCGATGACGCGGACCTGATCCCCCTCCTCGAACTGCACCTTCGGCTTCGGCTTCAGCGAGCCCTCGGAGATCTGCGTCGTGAGGCGGTTCACCTCGACGTCGCTGACCGCGGGCACCTCGTTCGGCGTCTTCGCGTTGCCGACGAACCCGGTGACCTTCGGCGTCCCCTTCACGAGGTGCCAGGTCTCGAGGTTCATCTCCATGTTCACGAGGATGTAGCCGGGGAAGAACTTCCGCTTCGACGTCTTCTTCTCCCCCTTCACCATCTCCTGGACGACCTCCATCGGGATGAGGACCTCCCCGAAGGACTCCTGGAGGGTCTGCTGGCGAATGCGCTCCTCGAGCGACTTCTTCACCTTGTTCTCGAAGCCCGAGTAGGTGTGGACGACGTACCACTTCTTCGCCATGTCCATCTCCGTTTCCCCGCCGACCGCCCGAAAGCCGAGGGAGCCTTGGCGGCCCGGCCGCCGTGGCTCCCCCCAAAGACCGCCCTGCGCCGCCTAGTAGATCTTCGCGCTGAGCCAGCTCCAGACCATGTCGAAGACGCCGAGGATCACCGCGGCGACCGCCGAGGCGACGATGACCGCGACGGTGGCCGCGCGCGTCTCGCGCAGGCTCGGCCACGTCACCCGCTGCAGCTCGAGGGCGACCTCGAGCGAGACCGTCTGCGTCCGCGGGATCCGCCAGACGACGATCGCGGTCGCCGCCGCGATCGCGAACCCGAGGATGGTCGACAGCGACCAGTCCCCGAGGACCGCGAAGTCGTTCACCCGCGAGTACGACAGCCCGAGCTGGGCGACCTTCTCGAGGAAGACGCCGAGCGCGAGCGCGGCGATCACGTACGAGATCGCCACGATCCGCTTCGGCTGCTCGACTCCGCCGACGTTTTCCATCTCGAGCCTCGAACTGCGTTCGCTGCCTTGGAGTGGCAGGCCAGGAGGGATTCGAACCCCCAACCCGCGGTTTTGGAGACCGCTGCTCTAGCCGTTGGAGCTACTGGCCTATCCTGCCGACGCCGGCGTTACTTCGTCTCCTTGTGCTCCACGTGCTTGCGGCAGCGCGGGCAGTACTTGGAGAGCATGAGCTTGTCCTGCGTCTTCTTCTTGTTCTTCGTCGTCGTGTAGTTCCGCTCTTTGCAGGTCTTGCACTCGAGCGTGATGATCGTCCGGTTCCCGGCCATGGAATGCCTTCCTTACTGGAGGACCTCGGCCACGACCCCGGCGCCGACCGTGCGGCCGCCCTCCCGGATCGCGAACCGAAGCTCCTTCTCCATGGCGATGGGCGTGATGAGCTCCACCGTCACGGTGATGTTGTCCCCGGGCATCACCATCTCGACACCCTGGGGAAGCTGCACCGACCCCGTCACGTCCGTCGTGCGGAAGTAGAACTGCGGCCGGTATCCGTTGAAGAACGGCGTGTGGCGGCCGCCCTCTTCCTTCGTGAGCACGTACACCTCCGCCTTGAACTTCGTGTGCGGAGTGATCGACCCGGGCTTCGCGAGCACCTGGCCGCGCTCGACCTCCTCGCGCTTCAGGCCGCGGAGGAGCGCGCCGATGTTGTCGCCCGCCTGCCCCTCGTCGAGGAGCTTGCGGAACATCTCGACGCCGGTGACGACCGTCTTCGTCGTCGCCTTGAGGCCGATGATCTCGACCTCCTCGCCGACCTTGATGATGCCGCGCTCGATGCGGCCGGTCGCGACGGTGCCGCGGCCGGAGATCGAGAACACGTCCTCGACCGGCATCAGGAACGGCTTGTCGGTCTGGCGCTTGGGGGTCGGGATGTAGCTGTCGACGGCGTCGAGGAGCCGCTGGATCGCCGGCTCGCCGAGATCGCCCTTGTCGCCCTCGAGGGCCTTGAGCGCCGAGCCCTTCACGATCGGGATCTCGTTCCCCGGGAACTCGTACTCCGAGAGGAGCTCGCGGACCTCGAGCTCGACGAGGTCGAGCAGCTCCTTGTCGTCCACCATGTCGACCTTGTTCAGGAAGACCACGATGTACGGCACGCCGACCTGGCGGGCGAGGAGGATGTGCTCGCGCGTCTGCGGCATCGGGCCGTCGGCGGCGGAGACCACGAGGATCGCGCCGTCCATCTGCGCGGCGCCCGTGATCATGTTCTTCACGTAGTCGGCGTGGCCCGGGCAGTCGACGTGCGCGTAGTGGCGCTTGTCCGTCTGGTACTCGACGTGGGCCGTCGCGATGGTGATGCCGCGCTCGCGCTCCTCCGGCGCCTTGTCGATCTGGTCGTACGCCATGAACTGGGCGAGGCCCTTCGTCGCGCTGTACTTCGTGATCGCGGCGGTGAGCGTGGTCTTGCCGTGATCGACGTGACCGATCGTGCCCACGTTCACGTGGGGCTTGTTGCGCTCGAATTTCTCCTTGCCCATGTACTCGCTCCTGCAGCTCGCGCGACTCCGACACCCTCCTCGCGCCTACGACTATGGAGCCCTCGTCCAGGATTGAACTGGAGACCTCGTCCTTACCAAGGACGCGCTCTACCAACTGAG
>JAHWYA010000213.1 GCA_020028115.1 Anaeromyxobacter sp. | reverse complement strand
AGCTCGTCCGCGCCCAGTCCGGCCTCGCGCTGGCGCTCGCGGACGCGGCCGTGGCGCGCGCGCGTGTGGAGCGGCTGCTCGTAGGCTCGACGCGGTCCGATGGATCACGGACGTGACGTAGCGTCGAATGCGAGTCCCGGGCTGGGCGGCTCCGCCGGCGAGAGCCCCCTCTCGATCAACGGGATGAGCTCGCGGAGCGCGCGTTTCTCGAGACGGTAGCTGGCCCGACCATGGCGCCGCGTCCCCGCGACCAGTCCCTCGCGCCTGCGGCGAACACCACACGCACGACCGCGCCCTCTGCGCGTGCTGACCCCCCAGGCGGGGGCGCTGGCCGACCCGCGCGCTGGAGGAGAGAAGATGCCGGGTCTGCGCGGAGGCGAGCCGGCCCGCCCTTCCCGGGCGTCCGGCGTGGGTTGCGCGCCCGCGGGGCGCGACGGACGTTCCCCCGGTGCGCCTCGCCGGTCTCCCGCTCCTCCTCGCCGCCTCGCTCCTCGCCCGGCCCGCGCGCGCGGCGCCGCCGCTCGTCTACGTCGCCCTCGGCGACTCGACCGCCGCCGGCGTCGGCGCGGAGCAGGGCGGCGGTTATCCGGACCGGATCGCGCGCCGCCTCGGCGCCGCCGGCACGCCCGTGCGCCTCGTGAACCTCGGCGTCCCCGGCGCGACCGCGGAGGACCTGCGCAAGGGCCAGCTCCCGCGCGCGCTCGGCGAGGGCGCCGCGCTCGTCACGATCGGCATCGGCCTGAACGACCTCCTGAAGGGAAGGCCGCTCGCGGAGTTCGCGCGCGACCTCGAGATCGTGTCGGACTTCGTCGCGCGCACGAAGACGGCGGTGGTCCTCTCCGAGCTGCCCGACGTCTCGCGCTCGCCGTTCGGCCGCGCCTCGCCCGTCTCGCTCGAGCAGCGGATCGCGGCGTACAACGCGACGATCCGGCGGGTCGCGGAGCGGCACGGGTTCCTCGTCGCGGAGGTCGAGGCGACCTCCCGGCGCGCCTTCACCGGACACCCGGAGCTCTTCGCGAAGGACGGCTTCCACCCGTCCGCGCGCGGCTACGAGCTGTGGGCCGACGCGCTGTTTCCGGTCGTCGAGCGCGCCCTCGCGCCGAGGGTGCAGGCGCGGCGCGGGCCGGCGGCGCCCGCGACGCGCTGATCGGCGGGGAGCGCTCGATATCGGGCTGGCGCGCGATCCACGCCGCGGCGCGGGATCCAGTTTTTTCCGCCCGGAGCGAAAATTGGATCGGCCGCCGGATCGATCCTAGAGATCGCCGACGTGCCGAACGTCGTCGATCTCACCCTCGTCTCCCGCGCGCGCAGGGTCCTCCGCACCGTCCTCGACGAGCGCGGGCTCGGGTTCTTCCTGCTCTCCTCCTCGCGCGCTCCGAAGCTCGATCCCCGCCGCATCGCGTGGGTGGTCGCCGCCGCGCGCCGCCAGGCCTCCGCCCGCGCCCGCCGGGATCCCGACGCGCTCTCGCGGACGCGCCGCGTGGTCCGCAAGGAGCTGATCCGCCGCCTCTCCGAGGCGATGCTCCAGGCCGGCCTGTAGCGCGCCGCGGCGCCTCTCACCTCACCTGCGCGAGGGACACCTCGCTACGGCTTGTGGCTCTTCTCGACGAACCGGATCCGCAGGTCGGTGAGGAGCGTCTCGAGGAACCGCTCCTCCTCCGGCGTGAGGTTCCCCCTCGTCTTCTCGCCGAGCATCGCGAGGATGTCGATCGTCTGCTTCGCGAGCAGCAGGTCCGGCTCCGCCGGCGCGCCCGTCTCGGGGTGCGGCGCGTCCCCGAGGTGGACGAACGCGCTCGAGCCGAGCGACAGGACGAACGTGTAGAAGTCGATCGGCCCCTTCTTCGCCTGGTCGGCCATCTCGCGCCTCCTCCCGGATGTTCTAGTCGAAATCGAAGGCGATGCGCTCGGCGGCGTAACCGCGCTGCACGAGGAGGACGAGCCGGCCGGAGCGCCGCGCCCGCGCCGCGGCCTGGCGGAGCTCGGCGAGGGTCGAGACCTCAGAGGAGTTCACCTCGCGGACGAGGTCTCCCGCCTGGAGGCCGATCTGCGCGGCCTCGGAGCCGCGCGTCACCTTCCGCACCACGACGAACGTGCGGCCCTGCGCGCGCTCCTCGCCGAGGGCGAGGCCGGTGCGCCGCGCGACGAGCTCCATCACGCGGTCGCCCGAGAGCTCCACCGCCTTCGGCGTGACCGCGAGGCGCGCGCCGCCGCGGAGGAGCTCGAGGCGCGCCTCCCCGCCGATGGCGAGGTCGCGCGCGCGGAAGCGGAACTCCTCGGCGGAGGCCGGCTCGAACCCGTCGACCGACACGACGACGTCCCCGCGCCGCACGCCGGCGCGCTCCGCGGGGGAGCCCGGCTCGACGGCGATCACGCGCACCCCGCCCGAGGTGCCCTCGGCGGCGCCGTCACGCGGTGGCAGGTCGTCGACCGAGATCCCGAGGTAGCCCTCCCGCACCTCGCCGTGCGCGATGAGGTCGTCGGCGATGCGCCGGGCGCGGTCGATCGGGATCGCGAAGCCGATCCCGGCGTTCCGGTCGCCGAGGATCGCGGTGTTCACGCCGACGAGCCGCCCCTCGAGGTCGAGGAGCGCGCCCCCCGAGTTCCCCGGGTTGATCGAGGCGTCGGTCTGGACGAAGTCGAAGAGCGTCCGGTCGCCCGCCCTGAAGTTCCGGTGGACGGCGGAGACGACGCCGGTCGTGACGGTGTGCGAGAGGCCGAACGGGTTCCCGATCGCGATCACGGTCTCGCCGGGGAGGAGCCCCTCCGACCGGCCGAGGGTCGCGTACGGGAGCCGCTCCTTCGAGTCGAGCCTCAGCACCGCGAGGTCGGAGGACGGATCGGTCCCGACCACCTTCGCGAGGAGCTCGCGCCCGTCGAGCAGGCCGACGCGGAACCGCGCGCCGCGCTCGACCACGTGGGCGTTCGTGAGCACGTACCCGTCGGGCGAGACGATGACGCCCGAGCCGAGCGACGTGACCTGGTAGCCCCTCCGGAAGCGCGGCCGCTCGAAGAACTCGCCGAAGAGCAGGTCCGTCATCGAGTCCGCGCGGGACGGCACGCGGATCCGCACGAGCTCCTCGGCGGACACGTTCACGACCGCGCCGCGGACCTTCTCGACGGCCGCGACGACGGGCGTCCGCCGGTTCGGAGACGGGCGCTCGTCCGGACGAGGGAGCCCGGCGCGCGCGGGGAGGGCGGTGAGCGCGATCAGCGCGGCGACGAGCCGCGCGGGCGGAGCGGACATCTAGGCCTCGTCGTCGCCCTCGTCCGGCTCCCCCTCCATCGCCGACTCGATCGGCAGCGCCTGCTCGGCGAGATCGGGGAGGGTCTTGAGGTGCTTCTCGAAGTCCTTCTCGTCGACGATGTTCTTCCGCACGTAGCGGTGGGCGACCCGCTTGTCGTAGTGCTTGTTCTCGAACTGGTCGGCCATGGGCTCTCTCTGCTCCTGAGGGGGGCGGAAAATATGCGCCGTCTTGCGGGGCCGTCAAGCGCGTGCTACCCGAACCCCATGCTCGACGGCGCCGCGCGCCGCGCCCGGCTGCGCGGCCTCTACGCGATCGTCGCGACCCCCGAACAGGCCGCGGGGGCCGTCGCGGGCGGCGCCGGGGTCGTCCAGATCCGCGTGAAGGACGCGCCCGCCGGCGAGATCCTGCGGATCGCGCGGCAGGTGGTCGCTCTCGCGGCGGGGCGCGCCCTCGTCCTCGTGAACGACCGGGCCGACCTCGCGGCCCTATCCGGCGCCGACGGCGTGCACGTCGGCGACGACGACCTCCCGCCCGCGGAGGCGCGCCGGCTCCTCGGCCCGGAGCTCCTCGTCGGGCGGACGACCCGGACGCTCGACGAGGCGCGCGCGGCGATCGCGGCCGGCGCGGATCACGTCGGCTTCGGCCCGGTGTTCGGGACCACGACGAAGGCGCTGTCCGTCCCGCCGCGCGGCGTCCCGATGCTCCGCGAGGTCGCCTCCGCCCTCGGTGCGCCCGTCGTGGCGATCGGCGGCATCGGCCCGGCGACGATCGGCGACGTCGCGCGCGCGGGAGCCGCCTGCGCCGCGGTGGTCGGCGCGCTCTTCTCCGCGGGGGACCCCGCGGAGAACGCGCGTGGGCTCGCCGCGGCGTTCGAGCGCGGCCGGAGGGGAACGTGAGCCGCCCCCGGATCGGCCTCACCCTCGACGCGGACGCGGAGCGCGGGCGCTACGAGCTCCGGGCGGGGTACGTGGACGCCGTCCTCTCGGCGGGCGGCCTGCCGATCCTGCTCCCGCACGCGCCCCAGGCGGCGGCGGCCTACCTCGCGCTCCTCGACGGGCTCGTCGTCACGGGCGGCGCCTTCGACGTGCCGCCGGAGCTCTACGGCGAGGCGCGGCGGAAGGAGTGCGGGGTCACGAAGCCGGAGCGGACCGCCTTCGAGAAGGACCTCCTCGAGGCGGCGCTCGCCGCCCGCCTGCCGGTGCTCGGGATCTGCGGCGGGATGCAGCTCCTCAACGTCGTGCGCGGCGGGACCCTCTACCAGGACCTCGCCGCCGACGCGGGGCTCTCCGGCCACGAGCAGCCGGCGCCGAAGGACGCCCCCTCGCACGAGGCGCGCGTCGCGCCGGGCACCCAGCTCGCGTCGCTCGTCGGGGCGGGGCCCCTCGGCGTCAACTCGACCCACCACCAGGCGGTGAAGGATCCGGGCGCCGGCGTCCTCGTGGCGGCGCGCGCGCCGGACGGCGTCGTCGAGGCAATCGAGCTCCCCGACCTGCCCTTCGCGCTCGGCGTCCAGTGGCACCCGGAGGCGGTCCTGCGCCACGAGCCGCGCCACGCCGCGCTCTACCGCGGCCTCGTGGAGGCGGCGCGGGACGCGCGGCGATGAGGCTCGCGCGGCGCGCCCCGCGCGTGCTCGTCGTCGCGGGGCTCGACCCCT
>JAHWYA010000009.1 GCA_020028115.1 Anaeromyxobacter sp. | reverse complement strand
GTCCCGGCGGCCCCCGCCGCCGCGGGCGCGGCGCCGGCGGCCGCGACGTGCGCGGGCTGCGAATCGAAGGAGGAGAAGCGGTGAACCACTTCCAGCGCAAGGGCGGCGTCCTCCTCGCGGAGGACCTGCCGGTCGAGGCGCTCGCGGAGCGCTACGGCACCCCGCTCTACGTGTACTCGACGGCGACGCTCACCCGGCACTGGAAGGTGCTGCACCGCTCGCTCGCCGGGATCCGCCACGTCGTCTGCTACGCCGTGAAGGCGAACTCGAACCTGGCGGTGCTGGGGCTCTTCGCCCGGCTCGGCTCCGGGTTCGACATCGTCTCCGGCGGCGAGCTGTTCCGCGTCCTGCGCGCCGGCGGCGATCCGCGCAAGGTGGTCTTCTCCGGCGTGGGCAAGACCGACGAGGAGATCGCGTTCGCGCTCGAGGCCGGCGTCCGCGTCCTCAACGTCGAGAGCGCGCCGGAGCTCGCCCGCATCTCGATCGTGGCGCGGCGGATGGGGCGGCGTGCCCCGATCGCGCTCCGCGTGAACCCGGACGTCGATCCGCGGACGCACCCGTACATCTCGACCGGGCTCCGCGACAACAAGTTCGGCGTGTCGGTGGACGACGCGCGGCGGCTCTACCCGCTCGCGGCGAAGGACCCCGCCCTCGAGGTGAAGGGGATCGCCTGCCACATCGGGTCGCAGATCACGACGGTGCGGCCGTTCCTCGACGCGATCGACCGCGTCCTCGCCCTCGCGAAGGACCTCGGGCGCCAGGGGATCCGGTTCGCCCACCTCGACGTCGGCGGGGGGCTCGGCATCACCTACAAGGACGAGGCTCCGCCGCACCCGGACGAGTACGGCGCCGCGATCCGCAAGGCGCTCGCGCGCTTCCCGGGCGAGGTCCTCCTCGAGCCGGGGCGCGTCCTCGTCGGCAACGCGGGCATCCTCGCGACGAAGGTCCTGTACGTGAAGCGGAGCGGGCGGAAGACCTTCGTCGTCGTGGACGCCGCGATGAACGACCTCGTGCGGCCGAGCTACTACGGCGCGCACCACGAGATCGAGCTCGCCGGGGCCGCGCGCGAGGGCGGCCGCGAGATCACCGCGGACGTGGTCGGTCCGATCTGCGAGTCCTCGGACTTCCTCGCGAAGCGCCGCCGCATGCCGGAGCCGCAGCCGGGCGACGTCCTCGTCGTCCGGTCGGCCGGAGCGTACGGGTTCGCGATGTCCTCGAACTACAACACCCGCCCGCGCGCCGCGGAGGTCCTCGTCGACGGCCGCCGCGTCCACGTCGCGCGCCGCCGCGAGAGCTGGGCCGATCTCGTGCGGGGCGAGCGGACGCTCCCCGCCCCGAAGGCCCGCGCGGGGCAGGCCGGCCCGGCCGTCCGCCGGCGGGCCCGACGCCAGGCGCTCCCGGCTTCGCGCCGGATCGGGTAGCATCGACCACCTTTCCCCAGAGGAGAGCCGGACATGGCGCGTCTCGAAGGTTCGATGGTGGCGATCGTCACGCCGATGAAGGACGGCGCGGTCGATCTCCGCTCCCTCCGGGAGCTCGTCGAGTGGCACGTCGCGGAGGGGACCGATGGGATCGTCCCCTGCGGCACCACCGGCGAGGGGGCCACGCTGACGCCCGCGGAGCGGGCGGAGGTGGTCCGGACCGTCGTGGAGGCGGCGCGCGGCCGCGTCCAGGTGGTCGCCGGCGCGGGCTCGAACGCGACCCACGAGGCGATCGAGTCGGTGAAGATGGCGAAGGAGCTCAAGGCCGACGCCGCCCTCGTCGTCACGCCCTACTACAACAAGCCGACGCCCGAGGGGCTCTACCGCCACTACGTGGCGATCTGGGAGGCGGCGCGCTTCCCGGTCGTCGCCTACAACGTGCCGAGCCGGACCGCGGTCGACCTGATGCCGGAGACCGTGGCGCGCCTCGCGAAGGCCGGCGCCATCGTTGGCATCAAGGAGGCGACCGCGAACATGGACCGGCAGGTCCAGCTCGTGGAGCGCGTCGGCAAGGACGCCATCGCCTATCTGTCCGGCGACGACTTCACGGTCCTCCCGTACATCGCCTGCGGCGGCCACGGCGTCATCTCGGTCGTCGGCAACATCGCGCCCCGCGCCATGAAGGAGCTCGTCGTGGCCGCGCGCCGCGGCGACCACGCGAAGGCGCTCGACCGGCAGGTCGCGATGGCCGAGCTCAACCGGGTGATGTTCGTCGAGACGAACCCCGGGCCGGTGAAGGCCGCGGTCGCGCTCCTCGGACGGGCGGGCGGCGACCTGCGCCTGCCGCTCGCGCCCGTGTCCGACGCGAGCCTCGCGAAGGTCCGCGACGCGCTGGTCCGGTTCGGGCTGCTGAAGCTCGCGTAGCGCTCGAGGTGAGCCATGATCAAGGTCGTCGTGACCGGCGCCGCCGGCCGGATGGGCACGCAGATCGCGCGGGTCGTCCGCGCCACCGAGGGGATGGCCATCGCCGGCGGGGTGGAGCGGCCCGGCGCCGCGGCGGTCGGGCAGGACGTCGGCGCCCTCGCCGGCCTCGGGCCGATCGGCGTCGCGGTCGTGGACGATCTCGCGCGGGCGCTCCCCGGCGCCGACGTCGTCGTCGACTTCACGAGCCACGACGCGTCCGTCCGGCACGCCGAGGCGTGCGCGGAGCGGGGCGTCGCCCTCGTCGTCGGCTCGACCGGCTTCACCCCCGAGGCGAAGGCCCGGGTGGCGGCCGCGGCCCGGCGCATCCCCGTCGTCCTCTCCCCGAACATGAGCGTCGGGGTGAACGTCCTCTTCGAGCTCGTCCGCCAGGCGGCCGAGGTGCTCGGCGACGCCTACGACGTGGAGATCGTTGAGATCCACCACAAGAAGAAGCGCGACGCGCCCTCCGGCACGGCGGTGCGCCTCGGCGAGGTCGCGGCGGAGGCGCTCGGCCGGGATCCGAAGGACGCGCTCGCCTACTCGCGGCAGGGCATCATCGGCGAGCGGCCGCCCTGGCAGATCGGCGTGCAGACGCTCCGCGGCGGCGACGTCGTCGGCGAGCACACCGTCTACTTCTGCGGCGAGGGCGAGCGGCTCGAGCTCACGCACCGCGCGACGTCCCGCGATCAGTTCGCGCGCGGCGCCGTCCGCGCGGCGCAGTGGATCGTCGGCAAGCCCGCGGGCGTCTACGACATGGCGGCCGTGCTGGGGCTCGGGGCGCGCAGATGAGGATCTGCCGCTTCCGCCACCTCGGCCACGATCGGTACGGCACCGTCGAGGGTCCCCTGGTCCGGCCGCTCTCGGCCGCGCCGTGGGCGGGCGGCCTCCCCGACGGGAAGGCGGTCCCGCTCGCCGACGTCCAGCTCCTCGCGCCGGTCGAGCCGTCGAAGGTGGTCTGCGTCGGGCGGAACTACCGCGCGCACGCGAAGGAGCTCGGCAACGAGGTGCCCGCCAGCCCGCTCCTGTTCCTGAAGCCCCCGTCGTCGGTGGTCGGGCCACAGGACGCGATCCGCTGCCCGGAGCAGTCGAAGGAGGTCCACCACGAGGCGGAGCTCGGCATCGTGCTCGGGCGGACGCTCGCCCGCGCGACGGCGACCGAGGCCAGGCTCGCGGTCTTCGGCTACACCTGCCTGAACGACGTGACCGCGCGCGACATCCAGCGCGAGGAGAAGCAGTTCACCCGCGCGAAGGGGTTCGACACGTTCTGCCCGGTCGGCCCGACGATCGAGACGGCGCTCGACCCGATGGACGTCTCCGTCGTGTGCCGGGTGAACGGCGCGGAGAAGCAGCGCGGCCACACCCGGGACATGGTGTTCGACCCGTTCGCGCTCCTCGCGTTCATCTCGAACGTGATGACCCTCTGGGCAGGAGACGTCGTCGCGACCGGGACGCCGGAGGGCGTCGGCGCCATCCAGCGCGGCGACTGGGTCGAGGTCGAGATCTCCGGCATCGGAGTCCTGCGGAACCCGGTGGTCTAGGCGAGGGAGGACGGGGTGCGCGCGTTCGTCGGAGTCGGCTCCAACCTGGGCGACCGGTGGGGCCACCTCGCCCACGCGGCGGGGGCGCTCCGGGCGGCCCCGCGCGTCGCGCTCGTGAACGCGTCGCGCGTCTACGACGCAGCGCCGCTCGGCCCGCCGCAGCCGCGCTACCTCAACGCGGTGCTCGAGCTCGAGACCGACCTCCCGGCGCTCGGGCTGCTCGACGTCCTGCAGGAGGTGGAGCGGACCGGTGGGCGGGTCCGGAGCCCGATCCGCTGGACGGCGCGCACGCTCGATCTCGACCTGCTGCTGTACGGCGACGTGGTGCTCCGCCTGCCGCGGCTCGTCGTGCCGCACCCGGGCCTGGTCGCCCGGCGCTTCGTGCTCGCGCCGCTCGCGGAGCTGTGCCCGGACCGAGTGGTGCCCGGGACCGGCCGGACGGTGGCGCAGCTCCTCGCGCTGTGCGCGCCCGAGGACCTGGCCACCGCCGGGTTGTACCCGGGCTGAGCCCTACTTCTTCGGGTCGGCGTCCTTCACCGGCGCCTCCTTCGACGTGCCGGCGCTCGCGAGGACCTTCTTCCAGCGCGGGACCTCGCTCTCGACGAGCTTGCGGAGCCCGTCCGGCGAGACGGCCGCCTTGTTCGAGAGGTCCGCGCCGAGATCGAGGAGCCGCTTGCGCGTGTTCTGGTCCTCGAGCGCCTTCACCAGCGCGCCGTTCAGCTTCTGGATGATGTCCTTGGGCGTCCCCTTCGGCGCGAAGAGCGCGTTCCAGGCGGTGACCTCGAACTCCGGGAGCCCCGCCTCCTTCGTGGTCGGCACGTTCGGCAGCGCCGGCGAGCGCTCCGGCAGCGCGACCGCGTACGCCTTGATGGTCCCGGCCTGGATCTGCGGGACGAGGTTCACGATCTGGTCGCACATGTAGTCGACCTGGCCGGCGACGAGGTCGTTCAGCGCGGGGCCGGTGCCGCGGTACGCGACCCGGGTCGGCTTCGCCCCGGTGATCGAGTTGAAGAGGCTACAGGTCGTGAACGAGACCGAGCCCGTGCCCGCGTGCGCCTCGTTCAGCTTCTCGGAGCTCGTCTTCAGGTACGCGACGAACTCCTTCAGGTTCTTCGGCGCGAGGTCCTTGCGCGCGACGACGACGATGGGGGTGCCCGCCGCGAGGCCGATCGGCTCGAAGTCCTTCAGCGGATCGTACTTGAGGTCGGGGTACGCGCCCGGCGCGGCGCCGTGCGTCCCCATGTGCCCCATCTCGATGGTGTAGCCGTCCGGCGGGGTCTGGGCGACGCGCAGCGACGCGGTGGTGCCGCCGGCGCCGGCGACGTTCTCCACGATGATCTGCTGGCCGAGGGTCCGGGACATGTGCTCGCCGACGATGCGGGCGACCACGTCGGTCGGGCCGCCGGCGGCGAACGGCACGACCAGCGTGATGGGCCGATCCGGCCAGGCGGCGCGGCCGGCGGCGGGGAGGGCGAGCGCGAGGGTTGCGGCGAGGGTGGTCAGCATCCTTCTCATGACGGCTCCTTTCACTCGGTGAAGACCTTCTTCCGGCCGCGGCGGACGGCGGGCAGCACCGCGGCGAGCAGGACGAGGACGGTGACGGCGAGCAGCGCGCCGCTGATCGGGCGCTGCACGAAGGTGGCGGGGTCTCCGCGCGAGATGGCGAGGGCGCGCCGGAGGTTCTCCTCCATGAGGCGACCCAGGACGAACCCCAGGAGGAGCGGCGCGGTCTCGAACTCGAGCTTGTTCAGCGCCCACCCGACGACCGCCAGCACCGCTGCCATGAGGACGTCGCCGGGCGCGCTCTTCACCGAGTACAGGCCGATGCAGGAGAAGAGCAGGATCGCCGGGTACATCAGCCGGTAGGGCACGTCGAGGAGCCGGACCCAGAGCCTCACGAGCGGCAGGTTGATGACGAGGAGCATGAGGTTCCCGATCCACATGCTGGCGATCAGGCCCCAGAAGAGCAGCGGGCTCTTCACCATCACGAGCGGTCCGGGGACGATCCCGTGGATGGTCATCGCGCCGACCATGAGCGCCATCACCGCGTTCGGAGGGATCCCGAGGGCGAGGAGCGGGATGAACGAGGTCTGGGCGCCGGCGTTGTTCGCGGCCTCCGGTCCCGCGACGCCCTCGATCGCGCCCTGGCCGAAGCGGGAGGGGTCCTTGGCGAGCTTCTTCTCGGTCGCGTACGAGGCGAAGGGCGCGAGGACCGCTCCGTTCCCCGGCAGGATGCCGAGGACGGAGCCGAGCAGCGTGCCGCGCAGGACCGGGGCGATCGACCGGCGGAGATCCGCCTTCGTCGGGAGGACCGTGCCGATCGCCTTCTTCACGACGTCGCGGTGCTCGACCGCCTCGAGGTTCCGGAGCACCTCCGCGAACCCGAAGAGCCCCATCGCCAGCACCGCGAAGTCGAGCCCGTCGGACAGGGGCGCGTAGCCGAACGTCATCCGCTCGGCGCCGGTGTCGAGGTCGGTGCCGATCGTCGAGGCGAGGAGGCCGCCGAGCACCATCGCGATCGCGCGCGGCACCGAGCCGCGCGCGAGGACGACCGCGAACGCGAGCCCCGCCACCATGAGGGAGAAGTACTCGGCCGGCCCGAACACCAGGGCGAGGCGCGTGAGCGGCACCGCGAGCGAGGCGACGACGAGCGTCGCGAAGGTGCCCGCGAAGAAGGAGGCCATCGCGGCGATCCCGAGCGCCGCGCCGGCGCGCCCCCGCTTCGCCATCTCGTGGCCGTCGAGCGTCGTCACCACCGCGGTGACCTCGCCCGGGATGTTCACGAGGATGGCGCTCGTCGAGCCGCCATACTGCGCACCGTAATAGATGCCCGCGAGCATGATGATCGCGCCGGTCGGCTCGAGGCCGAAGGTGACCGGGAGGAGCATCGTGATCGTGGCGATCGGTCCGATGCCGGGAAGGACGCCGATGAGGGTCCCGACGAAGCAGCCGATGAAGGCGAGCCCGAGGTTCTGGAACGAGAACGCGACCGAGAACCCGAGCGCGAGGTTCGTGAAGAGGGTGTCCATCGCGCCTAGATCGTGACGATCCCGGGGAGGATGAGGATCGGGATGGGCAGCCCGAGCGCGAACCGGAACAGCCCGATGCAGAACGCCGTCATCACGATCGCGAAGACGACGAGCTCGACCGGCCGGGTCTCGTCCGACGCCGCGCCGCTCACGATGACGACGAGGGGTCCGGCCACCGCGAGCCCGACCCAGCGGATGGTGAAGGCGAACGCCGCCACCGCGAGCGAGACGAAGAGGGGGCCGCGGAGCGACCAGCGGCCGAGCGGCGTGCCCCCCTTCACGACCGCGGCGACGCTGAGGACGACGCCGCCGCCGAGGATGAGGAGCGCCGTCCCCCGCGGCATCGCCCCCGGACCCACGGAGCGGAGCGTTCCCATCGGCAGGCGCGCGCTCGCCCAGAGCGCGAACGTCGCGAGCACCACGAGGGCGAGCCCGGCGAGAAGGTCCTTCGAGACCAAGACGCGGGGCGCGTTCGGCGGGGAAGGATCGGGCGGGGCGGCGTCTACGGCCAAGGCGGCTCCGGCATGCGGGATGCGCACGGTAGGTGGACGTGATCGGTGACATACCCGCGCGCGGATCGCCGCAACAAGTTGGGGGTGACCGAGGCCCCGGAAGGGTGTTCACGGTGAGTGGCGAGCCCCGTCGAGGCTCGCCCGCGTCACCGCGGTGGACGCCCGGCGGCCGCGAGCACGCGCGCGACCACCTCGCGCCCGAGCGGCTCGCACCGACCGAGGAGGCGCGCGGCGAGGGCGATGCGCGCGACCCGCTCGAGCGTCTCCATCCGCTCGAACGCCTCGACGAGGGTCCGCCCGAGGGTGAGGGCGCCGTGGCGGTCGAGGAGGACGACGTCGTGGCGCGCGAGGAACGGCGCGAGCGAGGCGGGGACCTCGTCCGTGCCCGGCGTCGCGAACGGCGCGACGGCGATCGGACCGAGGGTGACCGCCGCCTCCGGGACGAGATCGGACGGCGGCGGGACGCCGGCGACCGTGAGCGCGACCGCCGTGATGGGATGGGCGTGGACCACGGCGCCGACGTCGGGCCGGGCAGCGTAGGCGGCGAGGTGCATCCGCAGCTCGGTCGAGGCGCGCTTCTCCCCGTGGAGCCGCTCGCCACGGCCGTCGACGACGACGAGGTCCCCGGGGCCGAGGTGGCCCTTCGAGACGCCCGAGGCGGTGACGAGGAACCGGTCCGGCCCGAGCCGCGCGGAGAGGTTCCCCTCGGCGGCGCCGACGAGGTCGCGCGCGTGCAGCCGCCGACCGATCTCGACGAGCTCCTCGCGGAGCCGCCGCTCGAGCGGCGCCGTCCTGGGGCGCGCGTCGGGCTTGCGGAGCGTGCGCCGGCGGGGCGCCATCAGATGATCTTCGCGGCGAGGAGGTCCTGCACGTCGAGGAGCCCGACCGGGCGCCCGTCCTCGTCGACGACCGGGACCTGGTCGATCGCGCCGGAGCGGAGGACGCGCGCGGCGTCCACCACGAGCGCCTCGGGCCGGACGGTGCGCGGGTTCCGTCCCATCGCGGTCGAGACCGGCAGGTTGAAGTCGGTCTGGCCGTGCTCGACGAGGCGCCGGAGGTCGCCGTCGGTGAAGATCCCGGCGAGCCGGCCGGCGGCGTCGACGACGCTCGCGGCGCCGGGCCGGCCGGGCGTCTCGGTCATGACCGCGACCGCGGCGGAGAGCGGGGCGTCCTCGCGGACGACCGGGTTCGCCTCCGCCTGGCGCATCAGCTCGCCGACCTTCATGAGGCCGCGGCCGAGCTTCCCGCCCGGGTGGAAGAGCGCGTACTCCTCGCGGTCGAACGGGCGGTTCGCGAGGACCGCCATCGCGAGGGCGTCGCCCACCGCGAGGAGCACCGCGGTCGACGCGGTCGGGGCGAGCCCCATCGGGCAGGCCTCCTCCACGTTCCCGATGGGCACGACGAGGTCGGCGCCGCGCGCGAGCGGGTTCGCCCGGTCCTTCGTGAGCGCCACGATGCGGACGCCGATCTTCTTCAGCGCGGGGAGGAGCCGGAGGATCTCCTCCGTCTCGCCGGAGTTCGAGAGCGCGACGACGACGTCGTCCTTCGCGATCCGGCCGAGGTCGCCGTGGGCGGCCTCCGCCGGGTGGACATAGAGCGAGGGGGTGCCGGTCGACGCCAGCGTCGCCGAGATCTTCTGCGCGACGAAGCCGGGCTTGCCCATCCCGGTGACGACGACGCGTCCCTTGCAGTCGAGGATCCAGCGGACCGCCTCGGCGAACGGGTCCCCGAGGGCGACGGCGCCGATCGCGCGGGCCTCCGCCGCGAGCACCGTCCGCCCGTACTCGACGAGGTCCTTCGCGCTGCGCCGGGGGCGGGAGCCGCTCCGGCGCGCGAGCCGCACCACCGTGGATCCGCCCCGCGCCGACTCCGCGCGCGGACGTGCTTTCGTCCGGCTGCCCATGTCAGTGCGGGCCGGTATAGCACTTTCCCCGCCCTTGCGGCACCGCGACCGGGTGCGCTATGCACCCGGCTTCCTTCCCGCTTTCCGGAGGTCGCATGCAGTTCTTCATCGACTCCGCCGACGTCGGCGAGATCAAGAAGGCCCTCGCGCTCGGCCTGTGTGACGGCGTGACGACCAACCCCTCGCTCGTCGCCAAGACCGGCCGGCGCTTCGCGGACGTGCTGAAGGAGATCGTCGCCCTCGTCCCCGGCCCCATCTCCGCGGAGGTGACCGCCACCGACGCCGAGGGGATGCTGAAGGAGGCCCGCGAGCTCGCGAAGTTCGGGCCGCAGATCGTCATCAAGGTCCCGCTCCTCGTCGAGGGGCTCCGGGCCGTGAAGGCGCTCTCGCAGGAGGGCGTGAAGACGAACGTCACCCTCTGCTTCTCGGCGGTCCAGGCGCTCCTCGCCGCGAAGGCGGGGGCCACCTACATCTCGCCGTTCGTCGGGCGGCTCGACGACATCTCGCAGGACGGGATGCAGCTCATCGGCGACATCCTCCAGATCTACCGGAACTACCGGTTCGACACGAAGGTGCTCGTCGCGTCCGTGCGCCACCCGGTGCACGTGCTCCAGGCGGCGAAGCTCGGCGCCGACGTCGCGACGATCCCGTTCTCGGTCGTCGACCAGCTCGCGAAGCACCCGCTCACCGACGCGGGGCTGAAGAAGTTCCTCGCGGACTGGGAGAAGGTCCCCAAGGAAGCGAAGTAACGCGTGGCGAGCGCAGGGGCAGCCGGATGAGGCTGCCCCGGAGCGAGCGGGGGGGTCGGGGGGGCGCGAGCCGAGCGGAGGCGAGGCGAGTGGCCCCCCGCTCTAACGGAACAGGCGCCGCTCGACGTCGGCGAGGCACCCGGCGAGGTCCGCCCGGCTCAGGCGCATCGCGTCCGCGTGCTCCTTGAGGCCGAGGCACTTCTCCGTGAGGAGCCGCACGAGGAGGTGGAGCGCGGCCTCCTCGGCCGGGGACTGTAGCCGGTGGGCCTCCGCCCGCAGGCGCCGGTCCACCTCCTCGAACTCGCGCTCGAGGTCGAGCCGCGAGAGCTCGAGCGCGAAGCGCAGCACGTCGTCGCGCGGCCGCGCGGCGGCCCCCGCCGCGTAGCGGGCGCGGAGCTCGTCCGAGACCCACTCGACGAAGGGCGGCGGCCATGCCCCGAGCTCGGCGGCGAGCTCCTCCGCGAACCGCTCCAGGACGTACGCCTTCACCGGCTGGCGCTGGCGGTCGTACAGGAAGTCCCAGCGGCGGTTGCGCACGGCGCGGAGTCTACCGCGCCGGCGCCCGCCCTGGCCGCCGCGGTCACGCGGCGTCCGTCTCGCTTCCGTGCGCGCGCGCCGCCGCCTTCTTGGCTGGCGAGCGCCCGCCCGCCAGGCCGGTGAGCGGCCCGCGCACGACCGGCCCCTCGGCCTCGGCGGCGCGGAGCTCGCGCGCGATGACCTCGTAGATCCGCTTGCGGACGACGAACGCGCGGTGCCCGCCCTGGACCTCCACGTTCGCGAGGTGCGGGAGGCCGTGCGTGTCGACGAGGCAGGTGGGGTACGGGGAGACGGCGTCGTCGCGCGACCAGATGGAGACGAGGCGGGTCTGCGCCGGCCAGGGACCGTCCTGGAGGCGGGCGAGGAACGGGCTGCCGGGGATCATCTGCACGAGCGACCGGACGAGGGGAGCGAGGGGGAGGCCGAGCCAGGCCCTCGGCGTGCCGCGGTGCGCCGTCCCCAGCGTGACGACCGCCCGGGTCCGCCGCCAGCCGCCGAGCTTCTTCACGTAGTAGGTCGCGACGAGGCCGCCCTTCGAGTGGCCGACGATGGTGAGCGGTCCGAGCCCGGGGTACCGCGCGTAGATCCGCTCCACCTTCGCCCGGACGAGGTCCGCGAGGTCGTCGATGCCGCGGCCGAGGAAGGAGCCGCGGGCGCCGCCGAGGTCGAGCGAGAAGACGCCGTAGCCGTCGCGCCGCAGCCGGCGCTCGAGCACGTCGAAGGTGCGCCGGTAGCTGAACCATCCGTGGACGAGGAGGACGGGGCGCGGGTGGTTGCGGAAGTCGGTCTGCTTCTCGACGCGGTTCAGCGTTCCCGGCTCGAGCTCGCGCGCGATCCGCTCCACCATCCTCGCCGCCCGCCGGATCGTCCGCAGCACGCCCGCCATCTCGCCGTCCCTCCTCTCGGAACATAAGGAGCCCGGCGGCCGAGTGAAGGGGGGGCGTGTGGGCGAGCGTGTCACATGGCGCAATGACACCGGGGAGTCTTTACGACGGGGGGGGCTCGGGGGGGCGCGAGGGCGCAGCCCGAGTGTCCCCCCGCTCGACATTGCCGGGCTTGAGCGTCCGGCGGCCCGGGGTTAAGACTCGGGCCTTCCCGGGAGAGCCTCCATGCTCGTCGTGATGAAGCCCCACGCGTCGCAGGCCGAGATCGACGCGGTCGTCGGAAAGATCCGCGAGATGGGGCTGCAAGCCCACACGATCCCTGGGGCGCAGCGGGTCGCCATCGGCGTCACCGGCAACAAGGGCGGGCTCGACCCCGGGCAGTTCGAGACCTTGCCGGGGGTCGCCGACGCGATCCGCGTCTCCCAGCCCTTCAAGCTCGTCTCGCGGGAGGTGAAGGAGGAGGACACCATCCTCGACGTCGGCGGCGCGAAGCTCGGCGGCCCCGAGATCGCCGTGATGGCGGGGCCCTGCTCGGTCGAGTCGAAGGAGCAGATCCTCGAGACCGCGCACGCGGTGAAGGCGGCCGGCGCGAAGTTCCTCCGCGGCGGGGCGTTCAAGCCGCGCACGAGCCCGTACGAGTTCCAGGGGCTCGCGGAGCAGGGCCTGAAGCTCCTCGCCCTCGCCCGCGAGCAGACGGGGCTCAAGGTGGTGACGGAGGTGATGGACGTCGAGAGCCTCCCGATGGTCGCGGACTACGCCGACGTGCTGCAGATCGGCGCGCGCAACATGCAGAACTACTCGCTCCTGAAGCAGCTCGGGCAGGTGAAGAGGCCGATCCTGCTGAAGCGCGGCCCGTCCGCCACCCTGAAGGAGTGGCTCATGGCGGCGGAGTACGTGGTCTCCTACGGCAACTACCAGGTGGCGCTCTGCGAGCGCGGGATCCGGACGTTCGAGACGATGACCCGGAACACGCTCGACCTGAACGCCGTCCCGGTGCTGAAGGCGCTCACCCACCTCCCGGTCGTGGTCGACCCGTCCCACGGCATCGGGCTCCGCAAGCACGTCGCCGCGATGGCGCGGGCCGGCATCGCCGCGGGCGCGGACGGGATCATCGTCGAGGTCCACCCCCACCCCGACAAGGCGCTCTCCGACGGCCACCAGTCGCTCACCCCCGACGAGTTCGAGGGGCTGATGAGGCAGGCGCGGGTGATCGCCGGGGCGGTCGGCAGGCAGCTCTAGCCGGAGCGCGCGCCGCTCGGGGAGGCCGGAAGCGGGCGCTCGCCCGGCTTCCCGGGGGCGATCCACTTGCCATCGTCCCGGCAGGTGTTACCTCGCTGGCATGGGACCCGAGCACGTCACCGAGGCCGAGAGCCGGGACTTCGCGCTGGAGAAGGGCTGCCTTCTCTGCGGAGGCGAGCTCCAGGTCCGGGTTGGGCCGACGGGCGCGGGGACGTTCTGCGGCCGCTGCCACTGGATCTCGCGGCCGCACATGCACCGCACGGACGACGGCATCCACGTCGTTCACCCGGCGGGGCTGGTGGGGTAGGGGCGCCTGTCCGGTCGGGCGCGAGCGGAGGGGCGAGCGCCAGCGCGCCCGTCGCGAAGCCTGAGATCGTCGCCATCCCGGCGTAGCGAGGCCAAGGCCGAGCGAAGTCGAGGGACGGGGCGAGTTTGCCGTTGTGGCGGTTTCGTCGGCGGTGCGGGATCCGGGGCAACGAGGGAGCCGGCGCGACGTGGAGGCCATCGTCGGCGCGGCATATGGCGCCGGACGGCCGGCGTCATCCCGTCCCGAGCGCGTATCCGGGCTCAGGTTCCCGGGCGGTGGGATCGCGGCGCGAACCGCGGGTCGTGT
>JAHWYA010000212.1 GCA_020028115.1 Anaeromyxobacter sp. | reverse complement strand
GACGGCGGCGAGCGCCGGGGCAGCCGGATGAGGCTGCCCCGGAGCGAGCGGGGGGATCGGGGGGGCGCGAGCCGAGCGGAGGCGAGGCGAGTGTCCCCCCGCTCAGACGGGGAAGACCATCCCGGCGAGGGCGAGCAGCCAGAGCGCGTGGGCGATGCCCGAGAGCATCGCCATCCGCTTCGCCGACGGATCGGTCGCCGGGACCGCCTCGCCGCGCTCGAGCCGGCTCGCGATGGAGCGCCAGGCGCGGCGCATCGCGGCGAGGAGGCCGAGCCGGAGCAGGGTGAGCACGAAGCCCACCGTGATCCCGATCCGCGGGTGGGTCATGCCCTCCTCCCACATGAGGAGGAGGCCGGTCGCGAGCGTCGCACCGCCCGCGGCGGCGTCGAGCCCGAGCTTCGGCCGGACCCGGGCGGCGAGCGCGTCGACGTACGGGCGCCCGAGACCGAGGGCGCGGCTCACGTCGCCCGAGACCCAGAGCGCGGCGGCCATCCAGACGGAGACCGCGACGACGTGCAGGAAGACGAGCAGCGAGTGGAGTGCGTTCACGGTGATTCCCCCGAGCCCGGAACGGTACTACGGCGCCGGGCGGCGAACGCGTTCAAGTGAGGGCCCGGTGTAAGATGGGCGGGTGAGGCGCACCGTCGGAGCCCTCGCCGCGGCGGCGCTCGCGGCGTGCGCGATGCCGTCCGCGCGGCCGCCGGACCCGGCGCTGGCGACGGCGCGCGCCGTCCACCTCGCGCGCGTGCGCTGCCTCCTCGTCGCCCCCCTCGAGAACGCGTCGGACGAGCCGCTCGTGGCCAACGCGGCGACGGGCGCCCTCGTCTCCGCGATCGACGCGAGCCGGACGAGCGTCTATCCGATCGACGAGCTGCGCGCGCTCTTCGAGCACACGCCGCTGGAGCTGCCCGCCGGCGTCTCGGCGAGCCTCGCGCTCGAGCTCGGGGAGCTCGTCTCGGCCGACGCCGTGCTGTACGGCTCCGTCGAGGGGCGGGCGCGCGGGCCCGAGCCGGAGGTGACGCTCACGCTGAAGCTCGCCGCCACCGGCGTCCGGGACACGCTGTTCTGGCGATCGGTCCGGGTGGTCGCGCGGCCGGAGGAGTCGATCATGGACGCGTCGCGCCGCGCCGCGCTCGTCGCCGCCGAGCCGATCCTCGAGCGGATGGGGATCCCGGGGCGGAAGGTCTGCTTCGACCGCCAGCGCATCGACCGCGTGCGGCACCTCGCGCGTGCCGCGGATCGGCCTGCGGCCGTGTCGAATCCGGTGACGGCGCCGCTGCCGCCGCCTCCGCCGCCGGTCGGGCCGGCGGAGTCGAACGACGCGCCGACCGCGACCGCGACCGCGACCCCGACCGCGACCGCGACCCCGCTCGCGACCCCGACCCCGTCCGCGACCCCGTCCACGTCCACGTCCACGACCACGTCCACGTCCACGACCACGTCTCGCCAGAGCCCCGCCCTCGACGTGCAGCTCGTCCACGCGCCGAGCGTCCGCTCGACCCTGCGCGCGCGCGATGGTTTCCCGGCGCTCACCCCGCGGCAGGCCGCCTTCGCCTCGAGGCTCGCGAGCCGCGAGCGGTTCGTCGTCGAGGACGTCGCCTTCGACGGCCGGGCCCCGCGGCTGGTCGAGCAAGAGGGGCTCGCCGATCTCGCCGCGGCGCTCGCCTCGTCACCAACCGTGAAGGTGAGGATCGAGGGCTTCGTCGACGCCGGGCGGAGCCCCAGGGAGGACCTGAGCGCCTCGATGGAGCTCGCGCGCACCGCGGGACGCCGGCTCATCGAGCTCGGGGTGTCCCGCGATCGCGTGACGTGGGCGGGCCGCGGGCGCGACGCGCCGGTCGCGCCCAACTTCACTGCGCGTGGACGTGCGGCCAACCGGCGGATCGAGGTGGTCGTCCCCTAGGTCCGAGCGGGTGGCGCAAAGTGCCGCTCCATGCGACCCGGAGTCGCAGGGGACCCGTTCACTCAGAGGAAGACGGTCACGACGAGGGTGTCGGAGTACGCGCCCGCCGCCGCGTCCTGGTTGCCGGGGACACGAGCCCAGATCGTCGTCTGCGCGTTCCCCTTCGGCGGAGCCCAGACGGACGAGCCCTCCGTGCCGTCACCCCAGACGCGCGTGAAGCCCGGATCGAGGAAGAGGTTGTAGCGCAGGGCGTCGGTCCCGGCCCGCAGCTCCCGCGCGGCGTACGTCGTCGAGTTTCCCTTGCTGATCAGCACCTGGGGCGCCTGCGCCGCGGGGCAGGTGAGCTGCACGAGCACGCTCGTGTCGAGGGGCGTCGCCGAGAAGACGTCGTACGTCCCGAAGACGAGGCTCCCCGCGACCGTGACGCGGCACGGCGGAGCGGCCGACGCGAGCCCGGGCGCGGCGACGAGCGCTGCGACCGCGAGGGCGATCACACCGGACCTGCCCCACCGCCGGGGTACGGAGGGGTGCGGCAGCCCGGACGCCCGGGTCGATGATCGGTCCATCACGTGCATGAGTGCCGTCGTCAGCAGTCTCCTGGAGAACCGACGAAGAAGGAAGGTGTGATCATGAATCGTACCGTGTCCAGGCTGGTCGTCGCCGCGGCGTTCGCGGCCCTCGCCACCCCCGCCCTCGCGCAGAACACCGCGAACCTCTCCATCAACGCGAACGTCCGTGCGACGTGCCAGGTGCAGACCGCCGCGCCGTCCGTGACGGTCGACTGGGACGTGTACACGCCGGGGTCCGAGCACGCCACGACGAACGTCGTCGTCCGCTGCTCGAAGGGCGCGGTCGTCCAGGTCGCGGCGAGCGCCGGAGGGAACGGCGCGGCCGGCGGGTTCGCCCGCTCGGTGAGCGACGGCACCAGCACGATCGGCTACAAGCTCTCCCTCACGGCCGCCGGCGCCGAGCTCCCGACCACCGCGGTCGCGGCGGGCTTCACCTCGACCGGCAAGAACGCGAACATCTCGATCCCGATCCACGTGACGCTCGACGCCGCCTCCGATCCGAACGTCGGCGCCTACTCGGACGCGGTCGTTCTGACCTACACGGCGCTGTAATAGAATGGGGCGGTGAAGCTCCGGCACCTCCTCCTCGTCGCCGCGGGCGCGCTCGCGCTCGGCGGGCGCCCGCGCGCGGCGAACCTGGAGATCGCCCCCGTCCTCGTGGAGCTCGGCAAGAACGCGCCGAGCGCGACGGTGACCGTCCGGAACGGCGGGACGACCCCGGTGCGCTACCAGGTCTCGGCGATGGCGTGGACGGAGCCTTCGCCTGGAGAGACGAGGCTCGTCCCCTCGGACGAGCTCGCCGCCTACCCGCCGCTCTTCTCGCTCGGCCCCGGCGAGGAGCGGAAGATCCGGGTCGGCGCGACGGTCCAGCCCGGCGCCGAGGAGCGGGCCTGGCGGCTCTTCGTCGAGGAGCTGCCCTCCGCGGTCGACGTCCGCGCGGCCGGCGCGCAGATCGCGATCCGCACGCGCTTCGCCATCCCGGTCTTCCTCGCGCCGGCGCGGGTGCAGCCGCGCCTGCTCCCGTCGCTCCTCCTCTCTGGCCGCACGCTGAAGTCCGTGCTCCGGAACGCCGGGAACGTCCACGTGCGGCCGAGGGCGGTCACCGTGACGTTCACGAGCCTCACCGGCGAGGTGCTCCACACGGCGGACGTGAGCCCCGCCGTGCTCCTCGCCCTGGCCGAGCGGACGGGCGACGTCCCGGCGCCGCCCGCGAAGGTCTGCGCCCAGGTGCGGAAGGCGACGATCGTCGCCGAGCTGCCGGACGACTCGGTCCAGAGCTGGCTCGCGCTCCCCGACGGCGCCTGCGCTCCGTAGGGCGCTCCGGACATGCACGCGAGCGCCCTCGCCGCGTTCCTGCTCGTCGTGGCGCAGGGTGATCCCGCCGCGGCCCCGGAACGTCCCGCGGACGTCGCGGCCGCGGTCGCTCCGCCGCCGCGAGGTGGCGCGCCGGCGGTGGCCATGCCCGTCCTCGCGCCGGCGTGGCTCGACCTCGTCGTGAACACCGTCCCCAAGGGGACGCTGCTCGTCCAGCTCTCGGGGAACGACGCCTGGATCGCCGCGGAGGACCTGGAGCACGCCGGGCTCCGCGTCGAGCGCGGCGAGCGGATCGAGCGCGCCGGACGCTCGCTCGTGTCGCTCGCGTCCCTCGCGCCCGACGTCTCGTTCACGGTGGACGAGGTCGGCCTCGCCGTCCGGGTCGTCGCCGCCCGGACGGTCCTCGGCCGGTCACGCCTCGATCTCGCCCGCATCCAGCGCCCCCCGCAGCTCCTCCACCGCGAGGCGGCGAGCGCGTACCTCAACTGGGCGCTCTCCGCCGACTCCGACGAGCGGCGCGCCGCGAACGGCGAGCTCGGGGTGGCGGTCGGGCCCGGGCTCCTCCTCGCCGGCGCGACGGTCGACCGCGAGCACGGCGCCGTGCGCGGCCTCACGACCGCGTACTGGGACGACCGCGAGCGGCTCGTGCGGTGGGCGGCCGGCGACGTCGTCGTCTCCCCTGGCGACGCGCTCGCCGGGACCGGCCTCGTCCTCGGCGGCGCGGTCGGACGCGAGCTCTCGCTCGACCCGTACCTCGTCCAGCTCCCCTACCCGCGGACCACGGTGTTCTCGCCGACGCCCGCGACCCTCGAGGTCTGGGTGGACGACGGGCTCGTCCGCCGGACGCAGGTCCAGCCCGGGACGATCGACCTCGAGAACGTGCCGGTGAACGCCGGCCTCTCCGAGATCCGGACCGTGCTGCGGGATCCGTTCGGGCGCGAGACGTCCGCGTCCACGTTCGCGCTCCTCGGGTCGTCCACGCTCGCGCCGGGGCTCGTCGACTGGGGCGTCGCGGGCGGCGCGCGGCGCGCCGCGTACGGCGTCCGGTCGCTCTCGTACAACGAGGGGCCGCTCGGCCAGGCGCGCCTGCGCATGGGCCTCTCGCCGCTCTTCACCGCCGGCGC
>JAHWYA010000211.1 GCA_020028115.1 Anaeromyxobacter sp. | reverse complement strand
CCCGGCGCGCGCGAGCGCCCCGCCGGACGACGTCGTCGCGGAGGCGCTCTTCCTGTGCGACGCGCTCCCGCCCGGCGGCCGCGACCTGAACCTGTCCCTCGGCGTCGCGCGCGGCGAGGCCGATCCGATCACCGGCGAGTCCCCGCTCGTCGCGTCCCCGCGCCTGCAGCTCGCGGTCGCCCTCGGCGAGCGCGTCGGCCTCACCGCGGACGTCGGCTTCGCCTCGAACGGCGCGGCGCTCGACGCTCCCGGCGCGTCGCTCAAGTTCCTCCTCCGCGCGCCGGCCGCGGGGACGACCGGTCTCGCCGCCTCGGTGGACCTCCTCGGGTCGTCGCACGACGCGCTCGAGTCGGAGGCGGGGCTCGCGGTCGGGGCGATCCGCGCCGCCGGGCGCCTCGCGTTCCGGGTGGGCGCGAGCCTCGGGAGCGGCATCGTCACCTGGTCGCCGCACCTGCACGCCGGCGCGTCGGCGGCGATGGCGCTCGGCTCCCGCTGGCGCGTGCTCGCGGAGCTGGTGACCGAGGTCTCTGCGGGCATGGCCACGTACGCCGCGGGGCCGACCGTGAAGCTCGGGATCCGCGACGGGACCTCGCTCGCGGCCGGCGCCCTCGTCCCCTTCGACGGGGACGCCCCGACGTTCACGGTGCAGCTCTCGCAATCGCTGTGACGGACGCCGGGCATCGCCGGTATCGTGGGACGCCGAACCGCCACGTCAGGGAGCCCCACGTGACCCCGATCGCCCGCCTCGCCTCGCTCCTCTCGGCGTCGCTCCTCGCCGTGTCGCCCGTCGCCGTGCTCGCCGCGGACGGCAAGCCGATCCAGGACAACAGCTTCCTCCTCGAGGAGGCCTACAACCAGGAGGCCGGCGTCATCCAGCACATCGGCGCGTTCCGGCGGGATCGCGGCGGCGCGTGGGACTTCTCGTTCACGGAGGAGTGGCCGGTGCTCGGCCAGACCCACCAGGCGAGCGTGACCTTCCTCGCGGCGCGGCCGGAGGGCGGCTCCCCGGGCGCCGGCGACCTCCTGCTCAACTACCGGCTCCAGGCGATCGGGAGCGGCGACACGCGGGTCGCGCTCGCGCCGCGGCTCAGCGCGCTCGTGCCGACGGGCGACCCGGACCGCGGCCGCGGCGTGGGCGCTGCCGGCGTCCAGGTGAACCTCCCGCTCAGCGTCGCGCTCCTCGACCGGCTCGTCACCCACGTGAACCTCGGCGGGACCTTCGTCCCGTCCGCGCGCGCCGGCGGCGAGCGGGGCCGCCTCGGCGAGGTCGCCGCGGGCGCGAGCCTCATCGGCCTCGTCCACCGGAGCTTCAACGTGCTCGTCGAGGCGCTCTACACGGCGAGCCGCCACGCCCTGCCCGCGGGCTCGCAGCAGGAGGAGACGCTCACGCTCAACCCGGGCGTCCGCGCCGCGCTCGACGTGCCGGGCGGGCTGCAGATCGTGCCGGGCGTCGCCGTGCCGATCGGCGTGGGGCCGAGCCGGGGCGAGCGCGGCGTCTTCCTGTACCTCAGCCTCGAGCACCCGTTCCGGCTCGCGGGCCCGACGGAGCCGTGAGCGCCCTTCAGCCGGGGTACAGCGCGTCCAGGACCGCCTGGTAGCGCTGCTCGATCGCCTTGCGCTTGAGCTTCTGGGACGGGGTAACCTCGCCCTCGCTCTCCAGGAACTCTCGCGGCAGGATCGCGAACTTCTTCACCGTCGCGAACCGCGGGAGCGTCGCGTTGAGCTGGTCGAGGTCCTGCTGGACGAGGGCCTTCAGCGCGGGCTCGCGCGAGAGGTCCGCGACGGCCCGGCCGCCGAGCCCGTTCGCCGCGGCCCAGCGCCCCACCGCCTCGGCGTCGAGCGTCACGAGCGCCGTCACGTAGTTCCGCCGGTCGCCGTGCACGAGCACCTGCGCGACCCACGGCGAGATCGCCTTCAGCTTCGACTCGAGCTCGGTCGGCGCGACGTACTTGCCGCCCGAGGTCTTGATGAGGTCCTTCTTGCGATCGGTGATGGTGAGGTAGCCGCCGGCGTCGACGAACCCGACGTCGCCGGTGTGCAGGAACCCCTCCGCGTCGAGCGCCTCGCGCGTCTGCTCGGGGAGCCCGCGGTACCCGCGCATGATCCACGGGCCGCGCATCAGGATCTCGCCGTCCGGCGCGATCCGCGTCTCGATCCCCGCGAACGGCGTCCCGACGCTCCCGATCTTCCTCGCCCAGGGCAGGTTCCCGTGGGTCGCCGCCGACGACTCGGTCAGGCCGTAGCCCTCGCAGATCCGGACCCCGAGCGCGTCGAAGAACTCGGCGATGTCCTTGGAGAGCGGCGCCGACCCGGACACGAAGAACTGGAGGCGGCCGCCGAAGAGCGCGCGCACCTTCTGGAAGACGAGCCGGTCCGCGAGGGCGCGCTGCGCCGCGAGGACCGGCCCCGGGCGCCTCCCCGCGCGCTCGAGCCGCGCGGCCTCGAGGCCGACGTCGAGCGCCCAGCGGAAGATCGCCCACTTGACCGGGCCGCCGTCGCGCGCGTTCTGCAGGACCTTCGCGTGCACCTTCTCGAAGATCCGGGGCACCGCGCAGACGAAGGTCGGCCGCGTCGCCGAGAGGTTCTCGACGATCTTGTCGACCCGCCCGTCCACGGCGGTCGGGAACCCGACGCGGAGCTGGGCGGTGCCGATCATCTTCCCGAACACGTGCGCGAGGGGGAGCCAGAAGAACTGGAAGACGCCGGGGTGCTCGAGGAAGCCGGAGTCCTGGATCGCCTTCGACTGCGCGAGCCACGCGGCGTGCGTCAGCTCGACCCCCTTCGGCCGCCCGGTCGTGCCCGACGTGTAGATGAGGGTCGCGAGGGCGTCGGGCCGGAGCTCCGCCGCGCGCTCCTCGAACGCGCCGGGGTGGTCCGCGTCCCACGCGCGCCCCCGCTCCTCGAGGTCGGCGAGGGTGAGGACCCAGCCGTCCGCCGAGCGCGCCCCGTCGAAGGTCACGACGTGGCGCAGCGCGGGCAGGCCCGCGCGCCGGGCGGCGAGCTTCCGCACCTGCTCGTCGTTCTCGGCGAAGACCACCGCGGCGCCGGAGTCGGAGAGGATGAAGGCGCACTCGTCGGCGGTCGACGAGGGGTAGATGGTGCTCGTGGCGCCCCCGGCGAACAGGATCCCGAAGTCGGCGAGGATCCAGTCGATCCGCGTCGAGGCGAGGATGGCGCACGGCTGCTCGGCGGGGAGCCCGAGCGCGCGGAGGCCGCCCGCGATCGCCCGGACGCGCGCCTCCGTCTGGGCCCAGGTGAGGGAGCGCCACCCGCCGCCCTCGGGGTACCGGAACGCCTCGACGTCGGGCGTCTTGCCGACGCGCTCCAGGAACAGCTCGGGGACGTTTCGGGGTCCGGTCTCGGCCACGCTTCTCCTCCCTCCCGGACGCGAGCGTACGGCCGGCCGTTCGCGCGCGCGAGCAGTTCGTCGGCACCCGGAAGAGGCGCGCACCACCGTCCGTCACTACGCTACAGTCCTCCGTCATAACGGAGCCGCGAAACGACCCCCGGACAGGTTGACAGCCGATCGTCCGTTACCTAGGATGCGTCACCTACTTTAGCGGACGCGCGAAAGGAACCCCCGACCATGGCCCTCCCCCCGAACCGGAAGCCGCGCTTCGAGACGCTGCAGGTCCACGCCGGACAGGACCCCGCCCCCGGCACCAACGCCCGCGCGGTGCCGATCTACCAGACGACCTCGTACACCTTCGACTCCGCCGAGCACGGCGCGCGGCTCTTCGCGCTCCAGGAGTTCGGGAACATCTACACGCGGATCATGAACCCGACGACGGACGTCTTCGAGAAGCGGATCGCCGCCCTCGAGGGCGGGGTCGCCGCGCTCGCGACCTCGTCCGGCCACGCCGCGCAGTTCCTCGCGATCACGAACATCGCCGCGGCCGGCGACGACCTCGTCTCGTCCTCGAAGCTCTACGGCGGGACCTACAACCAGTTCAAGGTGACGCTGCCGCGCCTCGGCATCACGGCGAAGTTCGTCGAGAAGGACGACCTCGGCGAGTGGAAGCGCGCCATCGGGCCGAGGACGAAGGCGCTCTACGTCGAGACGATCGGGAACCCCGGGTACGACATCCCGGACCTCGAGGGGCTCGCGAAGCTCGCCCACGAGCACAAGATCCCGCTCGTCGTCGACAACACCTTCGCCGCGGCGGGCTACCTGTGCCGGCCCATCGAGTGGGGCGCCGACGTCGTCGTGCAGTCGGCCACGAAGTGGATCGGCGGCCACGGGACGTCCATCGGCGGCGTCATCGTCGACTCCGGCAGGTTCGACTGGGGCGCGAGCGGGAAGTTCCCGGTCTTCACCGATCCGGCGCCGGGCTACCACGGCCTCGTGTTCAACGACGTGTTCGGCCCGAAGGGCCCGTTCGGCAACATCCAGTTCATCATCCGCGCCCGCGTCGAGGGGCTGCGCGACCAGGGGCAGGCGCTCTCGCCGTTCAACGCCTTCCTGTTCCTCCAGGGGCTCGAGACGCTCTCGCTCCGCGTCCAGCGCCACTGCGACAACTCCCTCGCGCTCGCGAAGTGGCTCGAGCGCCATCCGAGTGTCTCGTGGGTCTCCTACCCGGGCCTCGAGTCCCACCCGCACCACCAGCGCGCCCGCAAGTTCCTGAAGAACGGCTTCGGCCCGGTGCTGTCGTTCGGGATCAAGGGCGGCCTCGAGGCGGGGAAGAAGTGGATCAACGCGGTGAAGCTCGCCTCGAACCTCGCGAACGTCGGCGACGCCAAGACGCTCGTCATCCACCCCGCGTCGACGACGCACAGCCAGCTCACCGAGGCGGAGCAGAAGACCGCGGGCGTGAGCCCCGACGGGATCCGCGTCTCGACCGGCATCGAGCACATCGACGACATCCAGGAGGACTTCGAGGAGGCCTTCCGGGCGGCGAAGTAGCGGTCGCGGCGCGGC